>NZ_JBVKAE010000027.1:0-132553 GCF_055598845.1 Amycolatopsis sp. NPDC039088
GGATTAAATCATCGCCAAGCATTTCCGACGCTACGACACGCATCAAATTCAAAGCCAGATACAGGAATCGACAAACGGTAACTTAACGGCATTGAGGTCGAGCCAGGCCGCGACGACTTGTGGCGTCCGGCGTACCGGCTTAGCGTGATCGTGCGTGCCGGTTGAGCAAGAGCCGATGTTTCCGTTGGCAGACCTCACGAAATGCATGGTGCCGCATGGAAGACATGAACATTCCGGGCCTCGCGCCCGGGACGCCGATACGGGCCGCGTGCTCGCACGGGGATCCCGCGGTCATCGCACTGACCGGTGAACTTGATTCGTGCACCGCGGTCGTGGTGGAGAGAGCGGTCCTGGCGATGCTCCTCCGGCATCGAAAGCCACGGGTGATCGTGGTGGATCTCGCCGGGGTGATCTTCCTCAGCGTGGCCGGAATCCGGGCACTGCACGCCGCCGTCGATCAAGCCGTCACCGAGCATGTCACGCTCCGGATTGCCGTCGGTCCACACGCTCACGTACGCCGCGCGCTTACCCTGACGGGGATGGCGGCTGTTCTCGACGTCTATCCAGACAGAAACACCGCGCTCAGCGCGATGTGCCCGCGTGTCTTTCCGCCCTTCTCGAAGTCCCTGTGACCTCAAGACCGGCAGATCTCAATCGATGAGGCTACGGCGCAAGCCCTGAACCACCGCATGAGCGCGGTCGACGGCCGCCAACTTCCGGAACAACCGTTGAGCATGCGATTTGATCGTGTCCTCCGACAGGTCCAGGTCACCGCCGATTTCACCGTTCGTCTTCCCCCGGCTCATCCCCCGCAGGACCTCCAACTCGCGCTTGGACAGACCGGAGCTCGATTCCTCCCCGGCTCGCGGTCCGGGCACCAGCGGAGAACTCGATGAACCTCCCGGGACCGGACAACCCACCGAGCCGGGTTCACAGATCAAGAATCCCTGCGCTCCCATTTTGATCGCGCTCGCGCCGAGTTCCGCCGATTCCGGCGGTCCGAATACCACGACTTTCGCATCGGTTCGCGACGTCAGCAATGCCTTGATGGCTTCCAGGAGCAGGTCCGACTGAACGTGCGCGCTCAGAAAGACCATGTCCACCGGCAACGCTTGAAAATGGGCGATCAACTCCGCGCTGTTCTCCGCCGGGCCGACGTGCCGCACTCCCGGCGCACCGGCCAGCACACGGACCATGCGCTCCCGCGGCTCACGCCGACTTTCCAGAACCAGAACATTCACCGCCACGTCCTCCAATGGAGTCAAGAAACAGTCCACCGGCGTGCGGCACTTCGACGAGTTTCCGGCGTTGGATCACAGACTACACATTCGCCGTGCACAGGGAAGCTCAGAAAAGACGTTCGATCTTTGCTGCAAAGTTTTCTCTGCATCGTCGATGATTCGACTCTCGACGCATATTCGGGGCAGATGATCCTGACGGGTGAATAAACTATAGGTAGAAGCGTTGCCGAGGACCTCGTTCGGTTATTTTTTGCACTGGAGCCCCTCTCCGCCTCAACCACCCCACCGGCTCAGACCAAGACTCCTCGACGGAACCCGAAGGCGACGGCTTGGGCACGGTCACGTGCGCCCAGCTTCTTGAACATCCGCCGCGCGTGCGTCTTCACCGTGTCTTCGGCGAGGTGCAGTTCGCGGCCGATGGCGCCGTTGCTCTTTCCTTGACTCATCCCGGTCAGTACTTGAAGTTCACGGCTCGTCAGCTGGACACCGAGCGACGACGGCTGCCGCGGCACGGGTACGGAGATACCGCTGAGAGTGTCGGCCAGCGCGGAGACGACCTCCGGCCAGGAGGTGTCCCAGCGTACGTATCCCCGAGCGCCGCCGGTGATCGCGCGCGCTATCACAAGGGGATCGTTGGCGGCGCCGAAGACCAGGATGTTGGCGCCGCGGTACGCGTGGACGAGTCGTCGAATCGCCTCCACGCCGCTGGGGCTGAGTCGGTCCAGCCCGACGAGCACCAGGTCGGCCGGCCGGTGGGAATACCTGGCCAGAAGTTCCTCAGGCCCAGCTACACAGTCGATTTGCTCGATACCGGGAACCGTGGCCATGGCCTGACTGACCGCGTTCCGCACTCTGCCTCGGCTGTCACAGATCAAGATCGTCGTCACGGCGTCGTCCTCACTCATAGGCATCGACAGCCACCGGAAACACCGGAGGGCAGCCGACTATCGAAATCCCGAGCAGCGGCCAGGGGCCCGGGTACCGCGGTACCCGAGCCCCTGGTCCGCGCCAGACCTGCCGCTACTTACGGAGGATTTCCCCCACCGAGCTCGTCACCTGCCGCACCACGGCCAACCCGAGTACTCCGTTCTCCGCCAACGGAAGCGAGGAGATCGGGTTGTCGGCGCGCTCGGCATAGCCCCGCTTGGCGGGCACCTCCGGCATCGAGGCGGAGCCGGGAGCCTCGTATGTGGTCGCGACCTGCGGCGCGCTGGTGTGGAAAGCGGTCACCCGGGTGCCCGAGTCGGCGTCGAGCGGATCTGTGACGACGGTCGTGCTGACCGGAGTGGCCGGTACCGCGATTCCACCCTGGACGGGAAGTGCCGGCTTCGGCGCCGGAAGCGAAGCCTGTGCCTGCTCGACGCGCGAAAGGATCGGCAGTGTAGGCAGCTCAGCGACACCCAGCTCGGAACCCAGCGGCTTGTACAGATCCACTTCCTGCAGGTCACCGAGGACGTCACCGGCCTGCAACGGCGCGGCGTGCAGCAATCCCGTCGGCACGGGGTAGAGCGGACCGACCGGTGTCGTGGTGGGCGGCACCGCGGCCGGGGTGTCGGTCATCGCGGCGGTGACGGCCGGCTGCAGGGAGTCTTCGTCCGCCGTGTCCAGCTGCTGCAGCGGCTGCGCCTGCCGCATGGCCTCGGTCAGCCCGCTGATCGCGGGCTCGACGAACTGGTCCAGCGGGGACGAGGCGGGCAGATCGGGGTCGATGTTTTCGGCGGCCGAGGCGATACCCGTGCCCAGCATCAGCAGGCCACCGGTGGCCAGAGTGGTCTGCAGAATGTATTTGACCCAGTTTTGCATGACAAATCTCCTTCGCGGATAAATGGGAAACAATTTGTGACATGCCTTTGACAGATGTCGCAGGCGAATCGCCACACGGAAAGGGAATTACGAAACCAAACGCCGCGAGACAACGGCGGCTGGTGGCTGGAAAGGCGACCACGCCTCAAAAGAGGCGGGCGAAAGCCGGACGCGCAGGCGGTCGCGGCAGAGTCAGCCGGGCGTGACGCCCGGCCGGATCACCGTGGCCAGTGCGGCCTGGTGTCCGACGTCGCCGCAGTGCGGCGAAATCCGGTTGTTCCGGGAAGTACGGACGGGCACGACAGCGCCACCCCCGTGGTCACCACCGCACGTCGCGGCGACACTTGTCGACGTTCCGCACAGGGACAGCGGCGACCACGGAGGCACCGATTCTCCTGTAGCGCGAACGGATACGTGCGAGCGCGACGCTTCGGACGGATACTCACCACGAGCCTTGTGCCCGCACGGCGACGAAAGTGCGCGGGTACCGTCCGCCACATCCTGAGGCGCCAGGGCGGTGGAAGCGGTGGCCGGTTTCGATTCAGGCGCACCAGTGAGGGACGCCGTCATTCCGGCGAGGGTTCGATCGACGTCGGCGGGCTGCCGCGGAGCAGGAAGGTCGAGGGCTGTGACAGCGCGGCGCGTGACCGTGTTCGTCAGGGATTTCGCTGTTTTGTCAAGGTTTTCCACCGAAACGACCGCACGACCGAGGAGAGCGGCCACGCTCTCCGATTGCCGGGCCAGGGACGACACCGCAGACTCCCGCAAGGGCTGGATCGTCACCATGTCGGCAGGATCTCCCACCCGCACACGTGCCGCCGACAACGGAGGACCGACCTCGACGGCGGTCGCCGGAACGCCCCATTCGGGCTTCCCATCGACGACCGGGACGTCAGCCCTGGCGGTGCCATCGCCCGCGATCCATGCCACGACTGTGGCCACGAAAACACCGCCGACGAGAACGAGCGCACGAGCCAGAAGACGGCCGACGCGCATGGCGTCGATCATCCGGCTTCCCGCGTCCGTCATAGCGCCCAAATCCCTTTGCTCGGCAAATCCCCGCGTGGCCGACATAGCCGTGTCGATACCCGCGAGCGAATCATAATTATCTCCTGTGGTGGCCTTCCCGCACCCCTGGCGAAAAAGCCCGCCTCCGGCACCGCAAATACCCTTCCGCGATCGCCGATTCGAACCCCGACCTGCGGCAATTCAATGAGTATCGTCACGGCGACACGGTCAATACTCGTAACACTGCTCCACTCGAACCAGTGACCACACGGTGGGCAGAACTGTGCCCACACGTAACACGATCGAGCAATTTCGACCGTGATCGCGGACCAACCGGTGCTTATCGACGTCGAGCGGCTCCACGACGGCGACGTCCGCGCCGAGGTCAAGGCGACCGTTCCCGGTGGCGTTGGCCGCCTTCGCGGTCACCGCCCGCGTTCCGACGCCGGCGCGGCACGAGTGCGGGACGGCAGCAGGCCGCGGTCGGAGAAGACGTCGACGACCGGGCGGGTGCGGGCGAGGACGACGGGAAGGAACGCCGACGCGGCCATCACCGGCGAAGTCCGCGTGCATTGAGCTTTTTCGTCCTGGTGTTCAGAGGTGTGGTGTCGTGAGTGGGTTCGAAGGACACGACCTTGATCAAGGTCTCGAACGAACCACCTCGCGTCGGTGAAGGATCTGGGACGTAGTCACCCTCGCGCAGCTCAGTAGTGGGTAGGCGACACCGGTGTAGACCGCGAACCAAGGCTCATTGAGCTTTTTCGATCTTGGTTAGCGGTGCAGACAGTCGCAAGTGGTCGACTACCTGCGAGGTCAGGCTGGTCAGGCCACTCAGGACCCGTGACACACGCTCGAGCGTGGAGGATTCGGGACATTCAACGTCCCGAATCCTCCACGCTCGCCCAGAACACGCCGCCGGTCAGAGCCACCGCCCCACGTCACCGGGCCCGAAAGTTGGTCGTGAGGGGTAAGGCAGGTGGCGCGTTCGGGCGGGATCCAAGCACGCGAGTTAGCAGGAAGACGCCTTGTGGGCAGTAGCGATCGCGGGTCCGCGACGTGCGCAGGTCGGAGGCTGTGTTGATCTTGAGCCGCCAAGGGGGCTCGAACCCCTGACCTTCTGTTTACAAGTCGCCTCCGCCGCCATGTCGATGAGTGCCGCATAGTGCCGGATTCTGGCCATTCGTGCAGGTCAACGCGGGTCTTAGCGCAAACGGGGTGTCGCGGAGTGTCGGACCGTGTCCGGCTCTACTTCGGCACTGGAGCCCAACTGGAGACGGCGTGGCCCAAGAAATCGGAGGGACGAGGGCACGTCCCCCTGTGCCAGAGGGGGCGCACGGGACGGGTGTCGCAGGCGGGGCTCTAGTCCTTCCGGAAGGTCAGTTTGATCAGAGTGGCGCCGACTGTGCCGACGACGGCGATGTCAGCGGCGACGACCACCGTCCGGTCCGGGATGAGCACGGCGACCAGCCCGAACACGATGACCGCCACGACCGTCATCAGCACCAGCATGTTCCGGAACCTGGCTTTGTCGTCGGTATCGCCGGGGAACCGGCGCGGCGACTCAGTCCCGTCGTCGCTTCTGGACGGTGGCGCTGTGACGCTCTCAGTCCTGGAGGAGATGTTGACGTTGCTATGGACGTGAACATGGAGGTCGCCGGTCTTGCCGACCAAGTGGTGGAGTGCCTGTATCAGCCCGTTCATGTCGAGTTTGCCGGATTGGGTCCGAACGGGCAGTGGAAACATTGCCGTCGCTGTCGAACCCTGAACCGCGTTGCTGATCCTTGAGGAGAACAACGACTTGGTCCGCTATCAGCAAAAACTGACAGCGCTCCACAAGACCGCGCTGAGCGAAACGGACTCGATCGATCTGCTTAACGCCGCAAGTGACGAACTGCCCTGCCTCAGTATTCCAGCAGAGTCACGAACGGCTCGACGAGCGGGTGTGGGTCGCTGGGCAGCAATAGGGTCACCTGTTTGCGCGCCCTCGTCAACACGACGTACAGCAGCCTGCTCGCACTCTCGAACGGCTCGGACTCCTTCCCGTGGTAGTCGTCCGCGCGGAAGACGGTAACGACGGCATCGGACTCGCGCCCCTTCGTCTGATGGAGGTTCATTACCTGCAAGGCCGCCTGATCACCGGCTTCGACGTCGACAAAGGACTCCATCCTGGTTTTCGCGACTTGCGCGCCGACAGTGTCCAGAGCATGGTCGGACACGTTCAGCAACCGAGAGACTTCGGCCGCAGCGCGCTGCCACTGCCGAAGTCCTCGATTGAGTCCCAATGCTGGCCAGCCGCCTGCCGCGACGTGGGCGGCGTCGTCGAGGTCGACCGCCTCGGACAACGCCGCGCGGAGGTCGTCCAGCCGCGTGGCGAGAACACCCTCGGCCTGCCCGAGACCGATGGTGTACGCCAACGCAGGTGCTTTCGCGCTCCGAATAGTGGAGGTGTACAAGACCGCCATACGGACGAGTACCGCCTCCCAGGCGACCTTCCCGACAGCGAACTGAAGCATCGTCAAAAAGGTGCTCAGCGCCTCGCCGTAGCTCTCGGACAAGCCGACGGCGACATGGTCTACACCTCGCTCCGTGAGCGCGGCGGACATAGTGGCCGTTGGTTCGTTGCCGTGCAGGAAGATCCCGAAGCTTTGAGCTCCGTGCCTGCGGCTCTCATCCAACGCGGCGCACACATCGTCCACCGCAGGGTGATCATCGACCGCGGTTACGATACGAATTCTTCCCTTGGCCAATGCGTCGGCCAGAGATGGATGAGCGAAGTCCCGCCGCCGCACGGCTTCAGCGACGGTGGGCAACAGCTGAGTCGGATCGCGGTAGGAGCCGAGTGGCAAGTGGATCCGGTCGACGGCCGGTCGTGCGAGAGCAGCGGCAAGCCGTTCTGGGCCGACACCTTTTCGACCGGGGATTTTGTCATAGATCATTTGGTTGGGGTCACCGAGAAGGAGCAGCCTGTTCCCAGCCTCGGTAAGCCGTTCGAGCAACGACCATTGTTCACCGTCGGTATCTTGGAACTCGTCGCAGACGACGAGCGACCATCGCCTCTGGGTGAGCGGGCCGATCTGCGGAAGCCGGAGGACCTCAAGCGCGCCCGGAAGCAAGTCTTGGTAAGACAGGACATCAGGGTCGTCGTTGAACAATTTGTTCTCTGCCTCGCCGCGCAGCGCTGGACGCTCCCCGTGGCCGGCGTAGCGGCCGAAGTCGCACAACAGCTGCCAAGCCAACCCATGAAAGGTGAGGACGTCCACACGATCGGCTACATCGCGAAGAATTCCTTTGCTACGGCTGAGAATCTGCGTCACCGCCGTCCTGCTGAAAGTCAAGAACAGCACTCGGTCACGACCGGCCCCGACCGAAGCGGCCGCGTCTCGCCGGAGCAGATGCGCGCGAGCTGCCGCCGCGGCCGTGACCGTCTTGCCGGTACCTGCCCCACCGAGCACCAGCAGGGTCGGCGCTTCGCTCTCACAGACGTCGCGTTGCTTGCCGATCGGCTCGAACCGCTTCCTTCCGGTCATGGAGTCAGTGTCACCGGCCCCGCGACCGTTCCTCTCGCGAGTTCCACCGCGACATCCAAGAATCGCGCGGCGACCTTCGGCGCCTTGGCAGTTAGCAGATACACATACTGGGGGTGCAGGCCCGAGCTGTGCAACGCCTTCGCCACACGCTTCTCCAGATCCGCGTCGTCGAGCTCGTCCAAACCGGTCAAGCCAAGTCGCCACTCCTGGTCAAGGACGGTGAAGACCTCGATCAGCTCCCTGCGTGGGACGCCGTACACGAGAGCCCGTTCGATAGCGAAGCGTTCTGGTAGCCGAACGACATCGTCCGCGACCCGCACCGCCTCGGCGAACGAGGTGTCCGCGCCCTCACCGGGCTTGTCGAAGTCCAGGCCTGCGATCACCCGGAAACCGAGTTGGCGCGCCAGCCTGCAGATCTTGACGACCTCGGTGTGCCCCTCGCTTTCCACGAACCGCACCCCGTAGGCGGCCGGGACCACCGCTCCGGTGCGACGCTGACTGATGGCCGTCAAGGCAGCGACGTCATGCCGCCCCTCGAACACGACGACCGCGCGGCTGCTCATGGCGGGCAGAAGCTGAAGATGTAGTTGCCGCAGTACGTTGAGCTCGCGTTTGCCCGTCGGCGGGGTCAGCTGGTGTGCCGCGCGCTTGCCCGTCCGCAGGGAGAGCCTGACCGTCTCGTTGGGGCGAAACGCCCGTGCCGCGTCCGGCCGCCGTGTCGACATCCACATCTGATCGCACGAGTCGCGCAGCTCACGGGCGAGATGTTCGGCCGCACCCGCGTCAAGGTGATCCCCGAAGTCATCACACGCGACAACCGCGCCGCCACGGTCGGCGTTCAGGAGGGCCTCGGCCACTCCGAGTACAGCGGCTGTCGTGGATCCGTGTCGACGCAGAGGCAGCGGCTCCGGTGTTCCGAGTCGTAAGGCCGGCTGGAGCGCGCGGAGAAGCCCGGCCACCGTGCCACCTTCCGCACGAAAGCGAACGATGTCCGCGACTTCGGTCTCGGGGTCGATGTCCAGAGTTTCCCGGACCGGCCCGAAGACATCTTCCAGAACGCTGCTCACCACCTCGGTTGCGCTGAGGCCATCGGTCGCGGTGTCGACAGCGGCGGAAAGCGTCTGCAGAGCGGTCGCCAGGTCATCGCCACCCGAGTTCAACAGCTCGCGGAATGTGCTGCCGGAGCGCAGCGTCAGCGGCTGCCCCGGCGCGACGAAGACGAATGGCAGCATGACGCGGTCCGCGCGCCGGGCCCGGTCGTAGGTCTCCTCGTCGGGATCCGAGTTCTTCGGATAGTCCACCCAGTGCACGCCGGTCCCCTCATCGTGGTCCCAGCGCAATCGGTAGCAGAGCCGCAGCACGAGCTCGTGCCGGTCTTCGTCCAACTCCTCGGCCGTGGATGCCTCGACGAGCTCGTCGTCTTCGGCATCCCACAGTTCCAGTCGGCGGTAGAAGTGCTGTTCGAGCACCTCGCCGAGTTCGGCGAGCACGATCTCGATCTCGGAGGCGCCGATCCCCGTCTCGGGACCTGGGCCATGATCTCCCGACGACGGCATCGGGAGATGGACGTCGAACTCAGCAGGCGGAGTTCGAGTCGAGTCGGGATCCAGGACGCGGCGGAGTGCCTCGACGAGGTCGCTTCTGCCAGCCCTGGGTTCACCGACCAGCAGGACGTGTCGTCCTGGCCGCAAGTCCAGGTCCTGCCAGCCTCGGAACGACGAGATACGCAGCTGCCGAACGCGCATACCGCAGGGTAGTCGGCGTACTGACCAGCCAGGATAGGTCAGTACACGTTCGGGTGAATGGTGTGCCAAGCGGAGACGGCGACGCTCAGCGATAACCGGCGAAGACCGATGTCCTCGTGTTTCCAGTCGACGCCGCGGCCCGGTCACCCGGCCAAGTCGCCTCCGAGTTCATTCCCCCTCGATGGTCGGGACCGCGTTCGGGCCAGGGTGGGCGATGGTGGCGACAGTGGGGTTGTCGTAGTCGAAGTCGATCTCCGCGTAGCTGGCTCGGTAGCCCGACGGGAGTTCGTTGTCGGCGATGATGACTTGCAGACGCCCAGGCACGGTACCCGCGAGAGTCGTGAGCCTGCGATACATCGCGGGGCTGAGTTTGGTGTCTTCGTTCAAGGCGAGGCGAGGGCTGTCGACAAGCAGGAACATGGGGTAGTCGGCACCGGGGGTGCGCATGGCGACCGCGATGAGTGAGCACCAGTACGCGATCTGGGTGGCTGTTGTGAGGCCACCACCCAGTTGAGTGTCCTTCGAGAAGACGTCCCCGTTGATAACGGGCAGATACTTCGTGGGATGGATAGAGGCGGTGCTGACACCGGGGATGCCGATGGCTCTGACGGTGGCCGCGAACTCTTCGCTGAGTCCGTCGATAACCTCGGTGCGACGCACTTCGAGCGACTGTTGAGCGATGTCGATACGGCTTTGCAATCGTGCGCGCGCGCTGTCCAGGTTCTCGGCGTGGAGCGCCAAGTCGGAGACCGTGTCCCATTGCTGGAGGACCGCCTCCCAGCGGCTCTGGTCACTCCTGGCGGCGGCCGCGATCTGAGCAGCATCGCTGAAAGCCTGCAGTCGCGGGCTCACTCGCTGTGCGGTGCGCTGCTCGATCTGAGCATTCAGCACGGCGATCAAGCGATCCTTGTCGGCAGCGGTTTGCTCGACCAGGCTCTTCTGCTCGGCCAAGGCTTCGAGCTGCCCGGCCATCTCATCCAACTGCTCGTGGAGCTGGCGTGCCTCGTACGGCTCATCGCCATCCGCTGCTGTGAACCGCGTGACCGGATCAGGTTGGAGACAAACGCGGCACAGGTCGGCGGAGACGTCACGCTCTCGCAGCGACTGCATACAGCGCGGGCACACGCTGAACTCTATGTCGGCCAGCAACAGGTTGGCCTCGCGCATACGGTGTAACCGGTCGAGGTCCGATCGCACTCGCCGTCGTTCTGTCGCGTAGCGGTCTTGGCGACGGCTGATATCGGCGGCGGCCGCGGCGAGTTCCGCTGCACCGCGCTCGGTGTCGGTGAGGAGGTCCCGCAGGGCGCGTGTTTCACTGTCGGCCACCGGATCGAGTACATCCCGCAGCTGGGCGAGCCGCTGTTCCGCGTTCGCCTGCGCCGCCTGTGCGGCCTCGAGGGCTCTCTCGGCGTCCAAGCGCTGTTGGGTGCCGCTGTCGCGCAGGAAGTCCACCACGGTTCGGTGGCGTTCCTGTGCTTTCTGGATCTGTTCCTTGAGGCTGTTGACCTCGGCCTGCAGGTCGAGGATCTCGTCGTCGATGAGCCCGAAGAACAGCTCGAAAACCGTGCGTCGCTTGACCGTGCGGTAGTTCTCCTGGCTGTGGGCGATGTCGTGATTCATCTGCCGCTGGGAGATGTACAGGTAGGTGAGAAGGTCGCCGAAGGTGATCCGGCTGCCCTGCTTCATGCTGCGCTCGCTCGAAGCCCGCAGGTCGTCTCGGAACCCGAGCGCGCGCATGAGCAGCGAGTTCAGCGCGTGCTCGCCGTCGATATTCGTGCTGTGGTCGGGCAACCGCTCCTGAATGATCAGATCGGTGACTCTCACCGTGGCACGCTTGCGCCTGTCCAGGCTGCGGACGAGCCGTAGGCGCTCGTTGCCGATCCTCACGTCGAGCGTTACCGCCTCGATGGACTCGACGGCTACCGGCGCCAAAGTGCCGTTGAGCCCGAACCCGAACTTGACAAGCTCGAGCAAGGTGGTCTTCCCGACCCCTGTTGGCCCGGCGAGCACGGTCAAATCCGAAGGGAAGCGGTACTCGACTGGTCCCTCGGTGGTGTCGAGCCGAACCAGTTCGATCCGGAAGCGTGTCGTCACCGGATCTCCTGCCGGTGCGGGCGGTCCATCAAGTCAGCCAATCGCTCGTAGATCCGTACTTTCAATTCGTTGCCACTCATGCCGGCCGTGGCTTCCGCGATCGCCATGCTGCGTTCCGCGACATTCGACCATTGCTCGGTGCGCGCGAACTGATCGGCTGTCTTCTTACCCACTGGCGTGGGTGCCAGTGCGACACTTCCTTTTCGACCTGCGGTGTAACGCAGCAGGCCCCGCCCGACGAGAGCCCCGATGACGGCGTAGTAGCGGTCGTCCCAGGGGCCGTATTTGTACCGGATCATCGGTGCCTCGACCTCCGTCGGGAACGCGGTGCTGGTGGTGGAAAGATGCAGCCGGGCGTCGTCGGGTTCGAGTGAGTCCACGACCACCGGTCCCAAAGCCGGATAACGCAGAAGGAAGTCCAGTTTGGCGAGCTTGGTCAGCCCATCGAGCTTGCGGCTGACACGCGCGACCGCGGTGACAAGGAGCAGCACGCGCGCCTGGTGGTAAGCGAGGTCCTCGCGGGACAACGCCAGCTCCGACTTGTCCAAGCCGATCATGGCTGCGTCACCTCGCCGTTTCCGCCGAGCATGGCGGCCACGTCGAATCTCGGTCCGAACCAGATCTCGCATCGATTCGACAGGTCGCACAGGCCACCCAAGGCGATATCACTGTCGACACCGGGCGGAAGCTGGGCACTGTGTTGCAAGGCCAATGTCTCCCGTTCCAGCGCCCGCCAGAGCCGGGTGCCGGAGACCTCCAAATCGCCCATGGTGAGGTCGCCGACCCGGCGCAACACATTCTCCAACCGGCGACGCGCGACCCTGGCCTCCGGATCGCCGCTCTCAAGAGCCCTCCAGAACTCCTCGTAGTCCACACGCAAGGCGGTCGCCCGGCCTACCGCATTGGGGCTGCACCCTCCGGCGGTCATCTTGGCCTCCAGCCGAGACGCCACCGCGAGACGTGGTATCGGCCGGAAGGCCTCCGGCACCACCAGGGTGGCCTCGATCACCGCTTTGATGCCCTTGATCGTGACTAGACGGCGGGCGATGCGACGCTGAACATCCGGGTCAGAGCCTCCTGTTCGGTCGCGCTGCATGACCGTGGGAAGATCTCCTTTCTCGGTCTCACCGTGCGACTGCATTCGCGTGCGGAACACCGCGAGCACGGCCTCCCACACCGCACGTGCGTGCGCCGCATCGCGCCCCATGCGCTCCAAGACAGGCTTGGCGTACCTCGAAGGCGCCGCGTCGCGGACCACGTGGCGGTTGACGGCGTCGACCTGGATCGTCAGCGCGGACAAGAACTCCAGCACCTCGGCTTCCTGCTCAAGCACCGAGACACCGGCGAGGGAGTCCGTGCCGGCCCACCTCGCCTTGGTCCTCTTGTCATGGTTCGCGATTGCCTTACGCAGCTGATCGAGAGAGTCCTTCTCCTCGTCGACCACGACCGGCTCAGCGCCGACGGCTCGGAGCCCTTGGAGCCTCCTGCTCGCTGCTTGCAGCTGCCGAGCCGGCCCAGCGCCCACTCCACCGGTGGTCACCACCCGGCACAGCGGCTCGCGGCCGAGAGAGAACCACCGATTAAACAGGTGGGCGATGCCCGCCTTGTCGGCGAGACTGGCCACCGTCGTGTAAGCCCCCACCCCCGCGCTGCGGTGCTTGCCCGAGACCAACTCCATCGAGCCCCCGCTGAACAACACCCAGTCCTCATGCCATTCACACAAGATCGCGTCATCACAACCGGGTGACAGAACCCCATCGTCGTCCAGGGCGTCATGGAGCATGGACAGGCCATCCGCGGCAGCCATCGCTGCCTGCCATTCATAGTGGTCGTCGGTCTCCGCGCCCGCATCGTCCAGCTGCTCGACACTGGCTACGTGATCCAGGAGCTGCGGTTGCGAAGGAGTGCGTTCCTGAAGGTCGACAACTAGGTCTGGCAAACCCGTCTCAGTGAGATCCGATCCCTGCCGACCGGGGGGCTCAGGCACGCTGTCACCCGGCTGCACGGCGACACTCTATACGGCCGGGAGCGATCCCGGCGTCGATCGAACATCACGAAATCCATACCGATCGTCGGCGTGGTCCTCAGCACGACAGTAAAGACGGAGACGAAACGGAGCCCAATCGGAGGCGACCGTGTCCGCCAGCTCGGCACCACTCCGACCGCTAGGGGCGGGTGGCCCGCCCTTGCCCGAACGGTGAAGCTCGGCTCCGACCGCATGGCTCTCAGGCAGTGATAACGCGGCGATCGGCTCGCGAGTAATAGTCGAGTCATGGTGGAGAGCGACGGGGAACCCGATCACGGGCACGTGGCCCGGCGTCGGCGAGCCGGTCGACCAGGACGGTCACAAAGGCGGTGGTGATCCCAAGCCAGCGCGCGAGCTGGGTGAGCCCGACCGGTTTCCAGCACGCGCCGCGGCGCCGCTGAAGTCGTCGACAGCACCTTACCCAGCGATAGGCCGCACAGCGCCCGACCCGAGTCTCTCGATCCGAGCGCAGTCCCTCACATCGCTCCCAGCGTCGGCCGGACGAGCGCCATGAGCGCTGGTCGGGAGGTCCGAGGCCTGCTCGATGGCAGTCGGCCCCGCTTCGTCGAAGTCGAGGCGAGCATCGTCGCGACGAGCGTCGGATCCACTGGCATTGGTGCGTTCCTCGTGGTGGCTGCGGGAAAGTCCCCTCTGCCGCCGTATCAGCGAGTGCCGCATAGTGCCGGGTTCTGATCATCTGCCCAGGTCAACGCGGACCTCCTGCCCGCCGAGTGTTAGGTCGTGTCGGGCCGTGTCGGGCTCTACGTCGGCAACGGAGCCCAATCGGAGACGGCACTGGCTTGCCGGTCCGGGGGACGTCGTTACCTCTGCGCCCGTCCCGGTGCTGGGAAACGCTGCCGCTGCCGCGTGCAGGCCGGACGATCACCAGTCCATGTTCGTAGCCTGATCCAACCGGTAGCTCATGGCCTCCAGGTAGGAGTCGAAGACGTGCGCGTTCGCTGCGACTTCGGCACGGCTCTTGGCATCGAAGGCGTAGTCCATGCCGTGCTCTATCCACGTGATGGCGTTGCGGTAGGTGCCAGCGGCGATCCAGGAGTCGAAGTCGTCGAGGACCGCGCAGATCCCGTGGTAGTCCTCGACCATGGCGGGCACGAGGCCGAAGTGCGGGGTCTTGCTGATCTTGCTCAGCGTCGCAGGGATGACACCGATCCCTGGCAGGTGGAAGTGCACGGTCGCGCCGCGCTTGTCGAACCCACCGTGGCCGTAGGTGTTGCGGTAAGTCTCGGCGAGGTCCCGCAACGCCTCGTACTTCTTTTGAGCGACCAGGTCGGCGTTCATGTCGAAGAGGCGCTTGAACTTCTCGCTCCAGCTCAGGCCGATGAAGCCGGTGACGGTCTCTTTTTCGGGGTCGAAGCCGGCGAACGCCAGGCACCCGACGAGGGTGTGCTCAAGCAGGCTGAAGTACGCCATGATCATGGCGAACGTGTTCCACCAGCCCTCCGCGTCAGCATTAGCCTGGCGGCGCCAGGCCGCGAGAGCGTCGGCAATGATGTTGGGGGCGTCATCCGCGTCCGTCTGCATCTCCACACGCCCCTCGCCCCGGAAGGCAATCTCCGCGCCGTCGCGGAAGTAGCGGTAGGCCTCACGCAACCGGTGGTACTGGTTGCCAATCACGACGTCTCCCGCGCTGACCTGCTCCTTGCTGATCGGCTCCAACACCTCCTTCTCGACTACCTTCTGGCCCTTGATCGTGGCCTGCAGGATGCGCTGGAACAGTCTCTTCGCCTCCGCCTCCTCGGCGACGCTGTTGCGGTCGACGTAGACGCGGAGCCCGAACTTCTCCGACGCGATGGAGCAGGTCGTCCCCTCGACTTGGAAGACAAACTCCCAATCCAGCTTCTCCGAACGGCCCAGGCCGTGACACCCGAGGACGATGTAGATCAGCTTGGCCACAGGGCTCAAGGGCAAAGATTCGCGGCTAACGGAAAAGCGCCACGAGGGCGCAGCACTCGACCGGGCAAACCCAGGCGCGCTGGACTCGGCGGGACCGAACCCGCGCATTACGCGGTTCAGCCTCGCCCGCACCTCATCCAGCATCTTGCTGGCACCGTCACCTTCAGACATCAGCCGCTCCTTCGTACCGACTCTCTACTCGATCACTCCGGCAAGGCTCGGCGTTACCCGCATCACCCATCCAGTTGACGACGCGACGCTTCCGGCGGTCTCGGTTGTAGGCGCAGTGAGTAGCACAGACGGCATCGACATCTGTGCTTGGCGCAGCGCCAGTGTGTTCCATGGCCCCGCTTGATCATCGGGACTTGGTGGCCGGTCTTCTCGCACAGGTCGAGTGGAGGAGCCGGACGTTCTGCGTCGACGGCGGTCCCGGAGACGTACCCGGCCTCAGGTGGCGAGTAGACCGCCAGAGCGCCTCGCTAAATGCCACGACGAGTGGTGTTCCTGATTAACCACCCCATGAAAGGTTCAGCCCCCCGCCTGCATGCGAGGGGCTGAGAGTGTGAGACAGAAGGTCCATCCGCAAACAGAACCGCTGGTCACCGGCTGCATAGCGGGGCTATGCAGCCAGCGCGAAGCGTACGAGAGTCGTACGTCATGCGGTGGGACGCATCAGCACTTCGGCGTGTCTTCCGCCAAGTGTCGGCACTGTCAGGCAGCATCGTTGTTATCGGGCTGCATCCCGATAACCCAGTGTCCATCCGCAGACGAACTGGAGTGATCAATTTGGCGTGTTCTGGTGTGCTCGTGCGCCCGCGTGAGTGGCAAAGATCAGCGATCTTCGTTGTGATAGTACTGTTCGCAGCACTGTTGACGTGGCTTGGCGCGACAGCCGGAGGGATTGTTGCAATCATCGGCGCCGCAACGGCTTCGGCTGTTCGCATCGCGGCACCCGGCAGTCGCGTTTCTAGCCGTTTAAAGGAACGGATACCTGACAATCAGGCGGCCGCGAGCACGGGTCGCTAGAGCGTCTCCGTGGCTGCCACGGAATAGAGGCCGCCGTCGAGCGAGTGATCAGCGATCTTGATCAGTTTGTCCTCGCCGACGGTGGCCTCAGTGATGTCCTTGACCAGTCTGACACCTCGGCCTGCGCAGTTCACCTCGCACTCCTGCCGCACGCTGCGATAACCGCGTACGGATTGTCCGACGGCCTTATCCGCGCAAGGCGGCACGACAAGACCCGCTATCTCAGTATGCACGAACACTTCGGGCGCCCTGCTCGACCTCTCAAGGAAGGGCCTCACCGGCCTTTCGTGTGATCGGCAATCGGAACCCGGCGTGCGAAGATGTTGTGATCCTTTGCGTCGTCTCCTGATTAGAACGGCAGAATGTCGAAACGACAAGCGGACCACGGCCGGCATACGCGCGGACGATCGCTCCTCGGCCCGGAGGAAGCCTCCCTGTTGGGTAGCTGGATCGCCGCGGCGATGGACGGGTTCAGTGCGGTGAGTGTGCGGGCCGTGGTTCATGCCGCCTGTTCGTCACCGTCCGCGATACACCGGCTTCCGAGCCTGACGACCTTGTTGACCGGCGTCCGGTCGAACCCGCCGATCGGCGTGCGTACCGCGCAGGCTGCGGATCTGGCCAGCTGGCTCTTGGTGCCGACGGCGGTTCAGCCTGACTACCAACATGTCGAGGATTGGATCCCGTTCGACGCACGGAAACTGCTTCGCGTGGAGTGGTCGGGGCAGGTGTGGCCGATTCATCCGGGGTTGTTCGAACGGCCATGGGAAGTGTTCGCCCGTCTTCGCCGATTCGTGCCCGCCGCCGATCCCGTACTTCTGGACCTGCTCGGGTTCGGAATCGGCGACCTGGCAGAGCTGGCGCTACGGATCATGGGACTCGAGTGGACACTGCTGTCGCCCCACTGGTCACTGCCTCCGGTCTCCCATCCGACGGCGCCCGCCCAGATCACCGACGGCGAGGTCGCCGCCGCTGCCCGGCTTCACGAACTGTGGCGTGAGCCGACCGCCGCGATCCCGGAGATACTGCTGTCCTACCGCGACACCGTCCGCTCGGACGAACACACCGAGCGGCTTGCCCGCTGTTTGCGCTAGGCCGCCCCGGAACCGACAGGCACACCGCAGGACCGCAGCGCGAAAGAGCCGATTTGGCTCACCGCGCTCACGATGACGACCAAGGACGGCCGTGTGCCGCTTCCTGGTGGCTTGGTTCCGGGAGCGCTGGGGAATTTGGCCGGGCGGCTGGTTGCGATGGCCGCCCGGGAGGACCGGAAGCGGCCGCACCGAGTTACCTCCGACGACCCCCGAGGCGGTCTTAACGGCGCCGATAGGGTGCGTTTGGGGACGGAAATACTGGTCGTCCACACCTTGCGGGGGCTTCCGGCACATGCACTATGTGGTGTCGACGTACTCGGCGGTCGGTCCGGGCATCCGCTGATTCTCCTAGTATCCGGGGCTCGTCACCTGATCGTCATCGACATCGTGGCCACCCTCGACGAGTCCCGAGTCCGCGCGGATATCAGAGCCGCGAAACGTCGTGTGGCTGCAGTAAGGCCGGGAAGTCACGTGCGGCTGGCCCCGTACTTCCTGCCCGATCAGCCACCGGACCTCACACACGAGGAGCTGCCGTTCGACCACGAAGTCCTCCATAGCCGACCTGGCAAGATCGGCGCCGACGTGTCCATCACCCGGGTGGTCCTGGTGGGCGGTCTGTACAAATCACAAGGAGAGTTCCGTCCGGGCACGATCGTCCTGGGAATCGACGAATGGCGTGATTTCGTCAGCCAGGCTGAGAATACCGATCAGTTCTGGTCCTTCCTGGACGAGTTGTCCTCACTTCCCGGCATCGAGAGGCTGACCACCTGGGACGTCCGTGACGTCTGGGCCGCTTTCCGGGAGCACGGACTGCTACACCGTGCTGGTAACGGCAAAGTGCAGCTAGCGGTGATCCCCCGGGTTTCCCGCACGGAGTGGGAGCAAGCGGTCGAAGCGGACCGTTTCCTCGATCTCACATATCCTTTGGAGCTACCACCTCTCCGTGAGTGGCCTTCCTGGACGCTCCGCCCCGATCGGCAGGCGACCGCGGGGATGCTGAACCCCTACCAGTACCTGTCCTTCTCAGCCGACGGCGCGTACATCGTCGCGTTGCGCAACGCCCCACCCGGGCGGGACCGGCAGCTGGCGGTAGCCCTCGCCGACGCGCTCTACCTCGGCTTGGAGAAACTGCTCACGGATCCGGCCGGAACTGTCCGTCGGCGGCTTCTGCCGAACCGGCCCATCATGATCAGCCTGACGCCGACCACCGCACTCGATGACGATCAACCGATCAGATTCGCCGGCATCATCGCCGACCAGCCCCTCGTGGTCTACAACCTGGCGGCCATCACGAATACCGACGTAGCGGCCCTTTACCGGCACTGCGGTCAAGCGATCGCCGACGCCGGGGCCATTCTGGCCGCGCTGGGCGAGATGCCAGACCCGCCTGACGACGAGATCCTCGACATCGATCAGACGATCAGCGGCTCCGTCACCGCGGTGGAGACACGGGATTCCATCATCCAGCGATGGAACTCATACCCGAGCGACCTGCGGCTGGTCCACGAGCGCACGCCGTTCACCGACACTGGCGGAGCCGGAGTCGGACCGCTGACCGACGCTGGCCGAGCGAGGGCTTTCCGTGCGCTCGCCCAGGTACTCCACCGGCGCGGCGTGTGTACCGACGTGCTGACCGGCGATGCAGCGGTACGTCTGATCCGTGATGAACTGGTGCCCAGGCTGCTGAGCCTACTCGACCACGAGGTCGGCCGGCTCGACCTGGACCATGCCCTCCCCTCGGCGGCCGCGTTCGTGGAGCACACGTGGGTCGCGCATCGCCGGCGGGATTCCCGGCGAGCCATGATCGGGTCCGCCGACGACGGTGGAATTGTCGATTCAGCGTTGGAGGACACCGCAAGCTGGCGGGCCAGCAACCTGGTCGTCGAGCACATGATGACGAAATCGCCCAACGGCACCTCTCGGCTCGACGAGCGCGACTGGAGACGTCTGGTCGACATCGCCGCCCTCGCCCTCGAACTATCCGGACTGGCCGACGCGGAAGCAGTCGGCTTCCAGGACGCGAGCGCGCAGGTCCTCGCCGACGGCGTGGTCTCGGTATGGTCCGGCGAGCCTCGCGCGGACATGGCAGCCCTCCAGCGAGAACGACTGAGAGTCCACCTGGCCCAACAAGCCGACGTCCTCGCGTCCGAGCCCCTCCCGGATGAGGCGAGCACAAGCCATGCGGAGCAGCCGTTCACTCCGTTGCGGAGCCTACTGCACGCAACGCTTGAGAACAGCGGCAAAGAGGAAAACACCCGCCGCCACACCGAACTGATGCTCGACGTCGAGAACGCCATGCGAACCACTCTGGGTTTCGACTCCGACGCCCTCCTCGCGGTCTTGCAAACCACAGCCTCCTGGCCGGTGAACGGGGCTCCGATCATCGAGGTCTCGCTCACCGACCTCGCTCGCTCCGCAAGCGATTGGTCCGGCGTGACCATTACCGAGATCACTGCGGCGATTCGAGCTCTCACGCTCGATTCACAGCGATTGAAGACGTCCGGCCTGGACTTCTGGAACGTCGAACGACGACAAGACCGTCTCGCCACCCGGCCACTCATCGGCCTCTCAGCCGTCGGCCGCCCAGAGCGCCTTCTCCTGCTCCCACGCCAGGCAGCCGCCTCGCAACAGATCTTCGCGAACTACCGGATCGCAGCCCGCTTACCCTGGCCCCATCGATCACTACCACCCGAACTGAAGGCCAGCCTGACCGAGCTGGCCAGGTTCCGTCAACGGCAGTTCGAACACGAAGTCACCGAGGCCGCCCGACGCCAGGGTCTACGGCACCTCCGGCCAGGCCTGCTGAAGGCCAAGGCGGCGAAACACGGACTCGACATCCCCGGAGAGATCGACCTCCTCGCCGCCGACATTCGCACGAAACAACTCTGGGTCATCGAAGCAAAGAACACCCAAGCGCCCTTCTCCATCGACTACACCTTCTACGACCTCAGAGACTTCCACGGAGCCCGTGACAACACCCGGACCCACGCCAAACAACAAAAAACTCCGGAGAAGGCATATGTCGGGAAACTCCTCGCCAAAACGGCCGCGGTCCGCTCACAACTCGCGGCCGCGCTGAATGCGACTGGCGTCAACGACAGTCCGGAGGGCTGGACCGTCCTCGCCGTGGTGGTCACTCCCGACCCCAACGTCGCGGCATTCGTCGACGAACCCCGCGTCCCATTCGCCCGCGTCGCCGGGCTTGAACGCCTGCTCTCCGGCGAAACCCCGCCTATACCAGGCTTCATTCCCTCATGACATCGTCTTCTGGATACGACCGTTGCCTTCGGGGCTGGTCCGCAGCCCTGTCCGTTCCCTTGGCTTCGTAGCGTCGGTACCGGTCCCTCGCCGAGAGCGACTCAGTCCTTCGACATCTTGAAGGCGAGGCAATCACTGCACAGGAACAGGTCAGGGTCAAGCGTCGCGCGGCCGCAGCTGTTGCAGCTGCCCAAAGCCTCGGTGGTGGCGAAGCCGCACTGGAAACATACGGTCGTCGGCACGTCCGGTCTCGTCTTTGAGGTGACGTCGACGAGCGCCTCCTCACCACAGCTCGGTTCGGGGCAGCGGCTGATCGACCAGCCGCCTTTGCCCTGCGCGGCTTCGTAGCGAGACTCGTCGAGAATGTTCTCGACGTAGAGCGCGGCGACGTCCCAGCCGGGTTCCTTCCACCATGCTGTGCGACAGAACCGGCAGACGCTGTCGTCGCTACCGACCTCGAAAGTCCAGGTCAGCCGACCGCAAGTCGGGCAATTGATGATCATGCCAGTCCAGCTGTCCAGCTCGCCGGCTATAAGTTCCAGCCGGATCCGGGCGACCGCGCCGATCTCTCCCAGGGCGCGCACGATCATGTCCCGAGCTCGCATGAGTGGGGCTTCGTCCTCGTCTGGAGCGCCTGGCTCCAGGTGGTCGACTATGAACCTGGCCAGTGCTTCCATGGCCTTGGCTGCACGAGTGCTGACCACTTCTCGGTTGCTGGTTGAGCCGAAGTGCTGCAGCTTGTTTCGTTCCCTTGCCAGGTTGCTGAATGCTCTGCGTGCTCGGGGCAGGTCGATGTCCGCAACGTCCTTCAGGCGGTTCAAAGCCTCGGTGAGGGTGACACTCTTGAAGTCACCACTCCGCCACTTCCCCACGTCAGCCTTCTCCGGGTCTTCGAAGACGTACTGGATGCCTTCGCGTTGAAGCCGGACCTTCAGCAGGATCTCCGCTGCCGCCTGGAGGTGTAGCACCGCATACTTCAGCGCCCGAGGGTCGTCCGCGTCCAGCAGCTCTTGGATGGCACGGTCGAGGAAGTCGACGCCGTTGAGGATCGGATGAAACTCCAGTTCACCGGAAGGCTGCTCAGGGGCGGTCATGCTCACTTGTACATTATGCCGAAGGAGCGTGATGCAACGAGCTGGAGAACCTCCGTCGCGGGGTTCGTTACGCAAACAGACGTCAAGGCAGTGCACGCACTAGGTCCACGAATTGTTCGCAAGGCAATCGTCTCCGGCGCGTCTACGACCGCACTGCCGTCGCACCTCTGGGTGCGCTCGCTCCAGACCGTCGAGGTCCTGCCCCCGGCGATCCTGCCGGGCGGCGAGCACTGACTCCGATGGTCCCTCTCACGCCAGCTTCAAGTTCACATCAGCTCCGACACAGAGCTCGGGCACACTCGTCGCCCCTGGGAATGTCGGGGCCGCGTGGGAGACTAACGGCAGTGCATTCGAGGGTTTGAGAAAGGTGCTGCTCGCGTTGGTCGAACTACATCCCTCAACATACTTGCAGGCGGCGGCCTGGGTGCCCGATGATGACCCGGAACGTCCGTGGGAAGACGCCGCCGACCTTGCCGCGGACTGGATCCAGGGACGAAGCGAGGTCGAGAGGACAGCGCCGCTTCTGGTGACCAACACCTTCCAGAACGGTGTCGGCATCGGATGCCTGGGGGAGATTGCTCGCCGTGGCGGTCATGCCACGCCGCAGGGCAAGCAACGGTTCGGCCACAGTCCTGTGCTGGCTTACGTGCCGGATGCACGAACGTTGAAGTTCGCTCTCGATCTCGCCCGCGGCTACTCGCTCGCGGTCGTGGAGACGGTCACCTTCCCCCTGGCCGAGTGGGCCGCGGGTGCTGGGGCCATCAACCTGCTCGACGGGAGCACGAGCGCTGGCAGCCTTCGGTCCGATGTCAAAGCCGACCTCGACAGCGCGGTGTTCTTTGGGGGCAACAACGGCTGGTCTGGCCCGCACGAGAAGCGGCACGCCCGCACTCACCTCGGGCACCATGTCCAGTCCGGACTTCTCACACCCCAGCAAGCGGCGTCCTACGTCATGTCACGAGGCGTCTCCAACAGGGGAGCCGAGAGACTGCGACTGCTCCTTGAGAAGGAGGCGTAGCGGGCGTGCAGGACCTTTACGATCGCGCGTTTGCGAGACTTGACCGAGTGGCCGTCAAACGGCAGGAGTTCACCCAGTGCTGGGCGACGTACATCTCGGTGCATCCGTGGGACATTGATGTCCGGAACGTCGACTCCCGGACACTGGAGATCCTGGCAGTCATGCGCGAGCCAGCACCGGTCGAGCTGGCGCTGATCTTTTCCGAGTGGTTGGCAGCAGTGCGGGCGTCACTCGACAATGCCATCTATGCCCTTGCATCCGCGACGACCGGGCAGAATCCCCCTCCGCAGGCCGGGCGCATCCAATACCCGATCTGCTCGACTCCTGACGACTTCAAGGGCCAGGCAAAACGCCTCTCGATGCTACCGACGCACATCATTGAGGCACTTGAGAAGGCACAGCCCTACCAATCCCCTTGGGGCCCCAAGAGCAACCTGACCTGGTGGGTCAACGAGCTGGCCCGCAAGGACCGTCACCGAGCGCTTCACATCGGGCTCGGCCGCGTCGAGGAGCACCACATCCGAATTGCCGTACCGAACGGCGTAAACATTGAGTTTGATGAAACCGTAAAGCCGTACAGTCACATCGAACAAAGGCTGGTGCTCGCGCGTTTCACCGCCAGCCGACCGCTACGTCCAGGAGAGGTCACAGCGGACTTGACAGGCGTCTCCATCGCCCCGGAAGTCCAGGACTGGGCCGACTTCCACCTGAACGGCAACCGGCAGACACTCCATGACCGGATGACCTACACCGAAATCTTCACACGCAACCATCTGGAGAACATGGCACTGATGGGTGGCTGCACGCCACCAGGCGGGTTCAAGACATTCAACCCCGCTGAATCCAATAGCAAGGGGTAACCCGGATATTTCCGGGAGGCGCACGGAATCGGTTCTCGCTATATCCGAGCCCCGCCCAGTCCCATGAACCACCGGGTGTGAGAATGCTGCCACCTCATGTTGGATGGTACTCACCCCTGCCAGCCGCCGCGCGCGGAGCCTCTTCAGCTCAGACGCATGCTGGGCGCGTACGAATGAGCGCGCCCGTTCGATCCACGGCAATCTCAGCGAGAGACCACTCGTCGACCGTTATTCAGTCAACGCAAGTACTGATATCAACTTAATTGAGCGCTAGGCCTGCGGCTGTTCCAGCAGGCGAACGCGCAGGTCGCCTGGCCCGTCGCTGGCTTGCACCGCCACCGCATGCGGTAGTCGGCCCAGGAACTCTTTGAAACTCCTGCAGCCATAGTTACGTTCATCGAACGACGGATCGAGCTGCAGCATCTTGTGCTTGAGCCACGCCCCTGGTGCGTCTTCGCCGTCACGTTGGCCCAAAGCGTGCACCAGGAGCCGCTCACCGTCCTGGATATCGAAGCTCGCCTTCACCACAGGCTGCGCACTCGGCTCGACTGCGGCCACTAGCGTGCCCCAGTACTTGTACTCGGAACACACCGACACCAACCGCGGGCTGGCCGAGGCTTCGGTTCCGACCCCGACGACGTGCTTGCCGAACTCGCGCAGCCGCTGGACGAGCGGCGAGTAGTCCCCGTCGCCGGCGACCAGCAAGTAGGTCCCGATGTCCGGGTGAGTGATGAGTGTTTCCATGGCGTCGACTGCGAGGCGGATGTCTGCGGCGTTCTTCTGCTGGATACCGAAGCGGTGCAGCTGGATGAGGTCGACGCCGTTCATGGCCAAGTCATGCTGGTACTTGCCGAACTGCTGTTTCGCCCAGTCTGCGAAGGCTCGACGGATCGAAGCATTCCCGTAGTCACGGCACACCATCTCCAGCGCCGCGTAGGGAACTGGATTGGCCTGGTCGGGAAGGGTGTTGGCGGCCCCGATGGCCAGATTCTCGAAGTCGATGAACACCGCTACTTGCTCGGGTCCGCCGGGGCGTCCGTTCGTCGTCATCTGAATTCCTCCGCTCCCTCACAGTAAGGCTTGCACGTACCTCTCAGCTCTACAATCCGCTCGCCCCCTCCCCGCCCAAATCTCCCATGTCAGCGGACACGCGAAGAGGTCACGATGACCGTTGACAGTCGGCATAGAGCGAGAGCGCAAGGACCAAGCCAACGCGAACATGCGGGGCGCTGATTCGCTCACCAGCGTGGGGCCGTAGAGTACGGCGCTAGTACACAGACAGTCCGGAGGGGAGCCCGGGGTTGGGTCTGGAAGTCGCATTGGGATTTCTCGTGGCGTGGGCCGCGAGCAAGGGCCGACGGCTAGGTAGGCATCTTGACGGTGTCGCGGACGAAGTGACCGACACGGCGGGTGCCCGCGTCAGGGAACTGATCCTCCGCCGCCTGGGCGGGGATTCGGCAGTTCGGCAGCTCGTGTCGGAAGCCGAGCACGGCGAGGTCGGTGAGCGCACGCGGCGGCGTGCTGAACTGGCCCTTGAAGACGCCGTTGCCCGCGACACACTGTTCGCCGAGGAACTTCAAGCAGCGATAAGCGCAGTGAACCCTCAGGTCGGTTCAACTCACGGGCACAACTACACCGTGACGATCAACGGATCGGCCTATGCTTCGGGAGGGATCGCCTTCGGCGCGGTCGGCAGGGACGTCGTTATGCCGACGATGCCCGTCCCTGGCACGCCGGATCGGGATCAGAGCACTCCTCATCCGGCGCTCTAGCCGCTCACCTTGGTCAAGCAGGTGTTACACAGGGCGGTCTCGCGATCGGAGTCGCCGGCAACGTCGTCTTAGCGCAGCATCATCAGGCGATGTCGACCGTGGCCGTCACACCGGTCGATAGCGGCCGCAACAGGAGTTCACACCGTTTCGTCGGCAGAAAAGCGCAGGTCGCGAAGCTGGTGCGACATGTGACGGAATCCGACGGGAAGAGCCGGATCGCGTGTCAGGTGACCGGCATCGGGGGGACCGGGAAGAGTGCTCTGGTTCGCCATGTCGCCGAATGTGTTGTGCGGCAGGGGAACTTTTCCGGTGGCATTGTCATCGTCGACTTCCGAAGGTGCTTGGGGCCGGCCTCTCTGGAGCAAATCTCCGGCGCACTCGTCGCCGCACTCGGCGGGACGGAATCCACTATCGCGCCGACGGTCGCCTATCACAGGCTGTTGGCGGAGAAGGCGTCAGCGGGCGAGCCGATCCTCATCATCCTGGACGGGGTATCGGACGCGGACCAGATCCGTGGTCTGCTCCCGGAGCAGCAGCCTCATCGTGTTCTCGTCACAGCAAGAGAAACGCTTCCGCTGATGTCGGCACGGGAGCTCGATCTCACCGTGATGACCGTTCCGGACGCACTCGAGCTTCTCGCAGTGGTCTTCGGTGTGCTCCGCCCTCTCGATCGACGTCTTCGTGACGATCCATCGGCCGCACTAGACCTGATCCAGCTTTGCGATCGGCTGCCGTTGGCCCTTGAGATCGCTGCCGCGATCCTTGCCGCGGAGCCGGCGTTGACCGTCGCCGCCCTGGTCATCGAGCTGATCGACCCATCGGAGCGAGTCAGAAGCCTGCGGTATGGGTCGCAGGCGCTGGAAACCATCTTGTCCGCTTCTTGGCAGCGGCTCGGTACGCGCGATCCACAGGCCGCGGAGCTTCTTCCCCTGCTCACGCTTGCCCCCGGTCCGGACTTCAGCAACGCGATGGCAGCCGCGCTGGCAGGCGAACCGGAAACACGGATCAAGGCGCCACTCAGGGCTCTGCGCCAGGCCAAACTTCTCCACCTGACACCCAACGGCCGCTGGCGAATGGACCCCTTGGTCAAGGTATACGCCAGCCGCCTGTTCGACCGACTTGACCAAGACACTCATACTTTTATCGTCCGCGTCCTGAATTACTTCACGGAAACCGCAGAGATGGCTCTGAAGTGCTTGCGGAAATCAGCCGATTTCGCACCCAACGCCGTATTTGCGAATCACGGGGAGGCATTGAAATGGTTTAGCGATGAACGCTATGGAATCTTCGTCACCATCCAGGAGGCGGCGACACATCACGATCTGATGCGACGACTCGCAGAACATTTCTCGGCTTATCTCCAGCATACCGGCGAAGCGTCCACCCTGGTCAAGATTCGCGGAACCATGACAAGAAGTCTCCAAGCGACGGGTTGCACCCCCGTCGAACTAGGTACAGCCTTTGCCGAACTCAGCACCGCGCACGCCGCCAAGGGAAATCTTGATGCTGCGATGGAGAACGGTGAAATGGCCATGACCATACTTCGTCGCGCCGGCGACCCCGTCCAAGAAGCACTGGGATGGGGAAAATTCGGAGGGGTTCTCTGGCGTCGAGGGCGCCTCGAAGGAGCTCTCGACGCCTATCAGCGCGGCGTTCGCTTACTCCAAGACGTGGCGGACACGGGCAGGGAAGCGGCCGCTCTGAACCAGCTGGGTGATCTGCAGCGCGAGCTGTGGCGCCATGACCGCAGGTACCTGTTCCTCGCTGACGCATCCCATCGTCGGGCCGCGGAGCTCTACGGGAGCCGCGGCGACCACTGCGGCCGAGCAGTCTCACAATGCTACCTTGCCCAGACTCTGTTATCCGCAGACCGCCTTGACGAGGCCTTCCGGGAGTTTCGCCAGGCCGCCACGTTCCTCGACATGCGAGGATACGAAAAGGAATACGCGGAAGTGAATCGGCGTTTTGCGACAGACTTGGTCGTACACGGTCGATTCACCGAGGCCGTCGAGGGGTTTCACACCGCAGCCGAACTGTTCGGAAAAATGGGCGCGTTTCGATCAGAAGTGGATTCCCTCCATCGCGCTCACCATCTCGATTATCTCGCCAGCGACGAGAACCAGCCACAACTGGCTGTCGCCGCACAGCTGTTCCGCGCGATGCGGGACTACCCTCGGCTGGCCGAAGTTCTACAACGCCGAAGCGTCCAGCTGGCCAGAGTCGGGAAATTCAGCGAAGCGCGCAGTAGCGCAAAGGAGGCAATGGGCCTGTACAGAGGAATCGGCAATCAGAAGGGGGCCGATGCCGTCTCGCAACGACTTGACCGTTGGGGCCTGAACAGGCTGGACTCAACCGTAGGCGTTCAGCATCCGTGCACAGCGTCCACGACCAGTCGTCCACGCCAAGGCAGGCAAGGGCGTCACCACCTCACGCAGGACTAGATATCCAGTCAGCTGACCAATGGCGGAGTTCGGCAACAGCAACTAACCCGATCCCGCCTTCCGTCCTCACGACTCACCGCAGCCGAAATGGTGCAGTTTCAACGGAATCCATCGTCGTACACCAGGGTGACCACGGTTTCGTGGCCACCCATGGACGTCGTGTGTTACATGCGCCGCCTGCCAGACGACATAGCGGGACGAGACCGGTCAGAAGGGACCGCGCCGCATGCAGAGCGAACGGCACGTCCAGCTACGCTGGGAGCCCAGGACCGTCGTCATCGGCGAGCCGGCGGAGGCTGTGGTCTGTCCCGGAATCGCGGTCACCCGCCGCCAGAGTGGAGGCGTAGTTGACGAGCTCTGGCTCCCTGTCGGCGAAGCCGATCCCACCATCGCCGACGACGAGGCCCTGATCGCTGTACTGCGCGCCGCATGGCGCTGGAGCGCAGCATCCTCCTGAACGAGCGCTCGACACCGGCGCATTGGAAAGGCCAACGTGGACCCCGACAAGCTCGTCGACTGACACATAGTCGGCCGTCTGGCCAGCACCCGCTTGAGCAGCTTCGTTTGGTGTTCACGCCTTCGGGGCGTCCGTTGCGATGCTCGAGGGTGATCGCTGCTGTGACGGCGTCGATGTCCTGTTCGATGCCCCGGGTGAAGGAATGTTCGTGGGTAGATCCGCCTCGCGTGCGGCGGGGGGTCCATGCCGCTAACAGAGCCGGGTTCGTGCGGGCGCTGCTACTGGTCGGTCGAGCCAGGCTGGGACGGATGGTCGGCCCGGGACGGGTCCGCGGCCCAGGACGCGGGACTGCGCCACCGGGCCCGGGAGGAGATGTTGGCCGACACCTTGCGATGGGAACGCCAGCAGGGGCTGGACCGGGAAAGACACGCAGGCCTCAGCGCGCAGCGCGAACGCGAGCTGCTCGACGCCCTCGACTGACGGCCACTGAACCGGTCGAGATCGACGTGGGAACGATCCACTTGCCAGCCGGCCTGGTCGGTCGAGGTGGACTGGCACATCGCAGAGCTGGCTGCCCACCTGGCAGCCCAAGGAATCCGCGCCGAACTGGTCGCCCCTTTGTCTGCTGTCCAAAGCAGCCCACGTTAGTCCATCCTGCCGAGCCGTCGCCTGTTGCCCCATGCCGACAATTCGAACCTGTTGCGTCTTACGATCAGCCCGCAGCCTCGAGGTCACGTACGGAAAAGGACACAACCCGGGGCAGCACACTCCCGTTCATATAGGAGTGTGCGGCCTTCGGGGCGGGCCGTCATCGCTTCCGCCGCAACCGCGTTCGCGATGTCGGGTCGACAGGTACTTCTCAGCGACCGGAGTGGTCGATCACGTTCCCGTTCGAACAATTGTTGACGTGGTTGCCGACCCAATCCCCCAATACCGGCACGACCGCAACCTCTTGCAGGCATACGGCCGCCGCGGTGAAGTTCCAGTTGTTGGCGGCATTGACCCCGCCATCAAGGATGGTGCCAACGGCTTCGATCGGGCCCGCTACGGGACCGTCGGCCATCGCGGGTGCCGCAGCACACAAGGAGACACCGAGAGCAATGAACAGAGGCGTGACGAACTGGCGATCTTACGCATGGATTCCCTTCGAAACTGGCCGATCGTCCTCAAAATATCGGCGGAGCACGCATGAGATGAAGCGCCCTATGCCTTTACCCCTGATCGTGTATCGATGAACTGTCCTGCTGCGCCACGCGATCGTGTTCCGGCTGAAGCCTCGGTAATCTACCGGCCACTCTCCCCAACCCCTGCGCGCCGTCCGCCACGTTGCTGACTCGGCGGGGCGTCGTCGTCATCGACGCGCAGCCGGCAGGTACAACGCTCTCCGGATGGATTGACAGTCGGTCATGTACACCGGGGGATGCTGTCCGAGATGAAGCTGAAGACGTTGGCGGCAGTTCCCGGTGTCCTCAGACGGCGCGCTGCCGAAACGGCTGGGCTAGGGTGAACAGGTGACAGAAGCCGACAGCGCGTCGAACGCAGACGCCCCCAGTCACGACCCTCTGGTCGCGGCGGAATTCGTGGGCCTGCGCTCGGAGATTCTCAAGCTCATCGAGCTCCAATCACAGCTTGTTTCACTTGCAGTAGTGACCATGGGCGCGGTGCTCGGCGTGGCTGTCCAGACGCGAAGCTCCGGCTTGGCTTTCGTCTACCCGGTGCTGGCGCTCATCCTTGGCATCACTTGGCTCAATCACGCACATGCGATCAGCCGGTGCGCCCTGTATCTTTCACAGGAATTCGAACCACGTCACGGTAATGGGGCATTGGGTTGGGAAGGATTCGTCCGGAAGAATCCGCTCCGTTTCGGCATGCTCGGGTATTGGGGTGTCCGGTCCGTGTTCATGGGTAGCTCACTCGTGGCTTTGATCATCGGCTGGGCCCTTAGCCGAGGACACGCACTTCTGATCGTCGCTGGCGTGATCTCCTCCCTGATCAGCTTTGGCACTGTCGCGTTGTTCTTGGTGTGGCGCGAATCCTCCCCGCGGAAACTACTGGCCGAAGATCTTGCCAAGAAGGGGACCGCCTGCGAATGATCGGCTACTACGCACACCATCTCGGCGCTGGGCATGTCCAGCGGGCCGCCGCGATCGCCGCCGAGGCGAAGACCCCAGTCATCGGCTTTTCCAGCAAACCGGCGCCAGCCGGATGGACCGGCCGATGGATCCACCTTCCTGACGATGCGGACGGCGTCGACCCCGCAGCTTCCGATGTCACCGCGGGCGGGACGCTGCACTGGGTTCCTCGCGGCCACGTAGGCCTGCGGACCCGGATGGAACTTGTCGGCAAGGAACTCGCTAAAGGCGAGATCAGAGTGATGGTCGTCGATGTATCGGTCGAGGTGTCAATCTTCGCCCGCTTGTACGGGATTCCCGTGGTCGTCGTGGCTCAGCCTGGTGATCGCGACGACCGACCACATCGGCTTGCCTACGATCTCGCGGACCTCCTGTTGGCACCTTGGCCTGATCTCGCGGCTTCGACGTGGCCGCAAGGGTGGCTGGACAAGACTGTCCACTTGGGCGCCCTGTCACGATTCGATGGCCGGATCGCGTCTGCGCACGAACCCGGTCGGCGAGTCCTCGCCCTGTGGGGCTCAGGCGGCTTGGACATCAGCGCCGAGGACATCAGCGCCGCTGCGACGGCCACCGCCGACTGGCATTGGGACGTTCTCGGGCCGCCCGTCCTTGGTGCCGCAGATCGACCCAACTTGACTTGGAACGGCTGGGTGGACGACGTCTGGTCCAGGCTGAGCACCACAGACGTGGTCATCACCCACGCTGGCCAGAACGCGCTCGCCGAAGTAGCCGCCGCCAGGCGGCCTGCCGTGGTCGTCCCGCAAAATCGGCCGCACGACGAGCAACATGCCACCGCTGCGATGCTCCGACAGGCCGGCATCGCCACCATCACGACAAACTGGCCCGAGCCTGAACAATGGCCACGGCTGCTAGAAAAAGCGAGAACATTCGACGGCACCGAGTGGAGCAGGTGGTCGCCAGGTGACGGTGCTGCGCGCGCGGCGTCGGTACTCGACGACGTGGCGCGCGCGAATCGTTGACCGCTGAGAGACGCACGTCCGAAACCACTCAACCGTGCGAACGGTGAGACGTTGGTCGACGACCCCAACGTCGCGCTCTTCTCGCCGGGCAACGATTCCGCGTGTTCAATCCCGACGCGAGGTCAGCAATCTTACCGCCATCACCGCGATGTACCGCGACGCGTCGAACTATCCCGCACCGGTCCGCGACCAGCTCCGCGACGACATCAAGAACCATGTCCGTCACGTCATCAACGAAGCATGGCCGGAACAACTGCGCGGCGAGAACCCCATCGACGGACACGCACTGACCGACTCCATCCAGAACCGGCTCGCCGCATCGAGTCTGTGACCGAAGGCGACAAAATCCTCCATGCCGAGACCCTGCGCCAGCTCAACATATTCGTCGAGATACACCAGCAACGGCTGAACTCGGTCACTCCAGCCTGCCCGCTCCACTCTGGTGGGTGCGCCAGACGGGCTCCGGGGTGATGCGACTGACGGCGACGCGGCGGTCCGCGGCGGCCTTGACCGGGTCGTCGAATTGCGGGCAGAAGGGTATGGCCGCCTGTGCAGCGGTAGCGGATACCGTGAAGACGGCAGCGAGGGACAAGACGACGGCTGCGGCCCGGCTGCGCAGAAGGGTTCTCGTCATGACAAGGACGCTAGGGCGCCCGCGGCAGCAGCCCGAGAACCATCACCCGGACGAGGCCGGTACCCACACGTCAGGGGATGACGCGGTGTGCCGTCCGGCCCAGGTCGGTGTGCGTCAGGCGCGGTGTCATGCAGATCGGCGAGGATCCGGAAGCCGAAACTGAGGTAGCCAGGTGCGCGTTGGCCAGTGCCGGCGGACGCCCCGTCAACGGCTCATTCCTCCAGCGGACGACGTGCTCGCGGGATCGCCCTCGGGGCGTTGATTGATCCAGGACAGCCCGCCGAGATCGAGGCGGTACTGGGCGCGGGTGACCGCGACGTAGGCGAGGCGGGCTTCGCCGGGTTCGATCTTGCCGGGTACCGGGTCGCCGCCGAGGCTGGTGTCCTCGGGGTCGTCGGGTTCGGTGAAGTCGTCGGCGATGCGGACCGTCGGCCATTCGCGGCCTTTCGCGGCGTGAGCGGTGGACACAATGACCTCGGCCTGGGCTTCGGAACTGAGCCGGGAGAGAGTCTGCAGCACGACGTCGACACCGTGCTCGTCGATCACGTCGACGAACGGCAACAGGTCACGCCCGTCGCGGTCCCATTCGACGTACTCCTGCACCTCGCCCCAGGTGGAGAACAGCAGCAGCTCGCGGTGGGTCGTGCGACGGCCGGCCTGTAAGTCCCGTGCGGCCTCGGCCAGTTTCCGCAGCTCGGCGGCGCGACCGGCGAGCGCGACCCGGCGTCCGGCGGCCAGCAGGGTGAGGATCTCGGCGATCGCGCCACCGTTCGTGCGGCAGAGGATCGCCTTCGGGGTGTCGACCGGAGCGAGTTCGCTTCTGACCGTCGGGGAACCGGTCAGACGGATCGGGGCATGGGCGATCGTGAGCCACCGGTTGGCCTCGGCGGCGACGGCGGGACCGAACCGGAACGAGTGCGACAGCGCCAGCTGCCGGGCCCGGAACCCGGTCATCACATCCCGTGCGCCACGCCAACCGTAGATCGCCTGGGCCGAGTCGCCGACCATGACCAGCTGCGCGTGCGAACCCTGGGCGAGGAACACCTGTTCGACTACGGGGTTGGTGTCCTGCGCCTCGTCCAGCAGGAGGAACTCGCCGTAGATCCTTGGCCGCGTCAGCGCCCACATCTTCAAGTAGTGGTCGTGTTTGAACGGCACCTTGCCCCGGTCCGGGGTCTGCAGGTCGGCCCACATCCGCTCGGCCAACGGCAACACGATCTCCACGAGCTGGTCATGCTCGTGTTCGTTGCTGATGCCCTTGGGCCAGGGCACATGCAGGCGGCTGAGGACATCAGCGGCCGAGTAGCAGTACTGCATCACCGTGTCTCGGGCCAACGAGCACAGGGTCGAAGGCCGCAGTTGCCGGGCGCCAATCGTGACTTCCATCGTGATGCCCAGCAGGTGCGCCAGCTTCGCCGTGGCCATCCGGGGGCGTTCCATCCGCTCCTGAAAGCGGTGTCCGACGGCCTTGAACGCCAGCGCGTGCGTGGTCGAGCACCGTACATTGCCCCGAAATCTCCGCTGCGCCTCCCGCGCGATCGACTTGTTGAACGCCAGATACCGGCCCTGCCAGCGAGACGCGGCACCCAGCATCGTCAACGTCGTGGTCTTTCCCGTTCCCGCGCCCGCCTGCAACACCAGATCCTCGCCACGGCGAAACGCGACCACCGCGGCCTCCTGCTCCGCGGTCGGACGGCGTGACGACATCGAGTTCCCTCCCTGAGGCACGTGGGCGACTCCACGATCACATACCGGGACGGCGTTTCTCGACGGCCAAAGCGGTCTACTGGTCCGGGACAGTCCCAAGCTGAATTGGCGCCTGCCCGGACTACGAAGCCGGGCAGGCCCCCGAGGTCGACAAAGTCCTCGTTGGCTGAATATACCGACCGCCGTCTGAATTCTGCCGACCGACCGAATTGACTTGGCCAGCTGGTTCACGTGGCGTAGGTGCTGTGGGGGCGAAGCGGGCTTGGAAGAAGCTGAAGTGGGGTGGCTCGTGGGTGAAGGAACGCCGTGGGTCGCGGTGCTGGCGGACGCGGATGAGACCGTCGGCGACGTGGTCGATGCGGCTTCGGGGCGTCGACGCACCAGGGGAACGACGAGCCAGACGAACTCCAGCAGCGGTAGCTGTCGAAGCCAGTGGCCAGGTGGCGTCGGGCTGAGACGATTCCGCGCTCGACACCGCGGATCACGCCGTCGAGGTAGATGGCGGCAGCAAGGGTCTGGCTGGGCAATGCGGTGCGAGGCAGATGGGCGAGGACGGCGGTGCGTCGACACAGACGCAGTGCCCCTAGGGGGGCCACGTTCACGGCACCGATATGCCCTCCACCTGCCAGGAAGGCGTGCCGAGCGTTGTTGCGCGGCCCGGTGCGTACCGACCTGTCCGTGCGTTCGGTGCCGCGGAAACGATCGGTGCTGAACCGTCAACGAACCGAGGTGACGATCAGGTTCAGCGGCGGCCAGGCCGCGGGAGAACTTTCGCGAACGACCCACGTCGCCGGATCAGACCGTCGTAGGACTCGGCGGTCGCGCCGTCGAGGCTGATCGTCAGCCAGTATGGACGATGAGTCGCGAGCAGGTCGAGGATGGCGGGATTGGCCAGCCAGCCATGAACCATTGGAGGAGACCGACAGAACATGCCCAGCTCGAACGCACGGGTGCAGACATCCGGAAACAGATTGTCGATCAGGGGTTCGCCGCCCCTGAGCTGCAGCCACAGCACCCCGGCCTCAGCCATGATGTCCTGCAGCCTGGCCCGGTCCGGCCAGGCCAACCCCTCGAACTTCTTCAACCCCAGATAGCAATGCTCGCAGCCGAGATCAGCTCGTAGGACGCCCGCCCGTAACCAGAACGCGACCGGTAGCGGATCGGAATCGTCCCAGCCACAGAACGGCCGGAGATGTCGAGATCCGACCGGCGGCGGTGAACGACCTCCGCTCGCCCGCCACAACACCAGTCAGCGGCTTATCCAAGTCATCGATGAAGTCCCGCGCGAACTTCGCGGCGCGAGGGAGCAGTCCGGCCTGATGTGTGATCGGCGCCCGGACTCCGGCATGCGAAGATGAGGCGATTCCTGTGCTGTCTCCTGAATAGAACGGCAGAATGTCGAAACGACCTGCGGACCGAAGCCGGAATGCAGACGGACGATCAAACCTTGTCCCCTCAGAATCTGCCTTCCTGGCCAATTGGATCGGCGCGGCGATGGACGGGTTCAGCGCGGCAAGTGTGCGAGCGGTGATCCATGCCGCCTGTTCTTCGCCGTCCGCGGTACACCGGCTTCCCAGCCTGACGACCTTGCTCACCGGCGCTCGGTCGAACCCACCGATCGGCGTGCGCACCGCACGGGCCGTTGATCTGGCCAGCTGGTTAATGGTGCCGATGGCGGTTCACCCTGACTACCGGCACGTCGAGGACTGGGTCCCGTTCGACCCGCGGAAGCTGCTGCGCGTGGAATGGTCGGGGCAGGTATGGCCGGTGCACCCCGGGTTGTTCGAACGGCCGTGGGAGGTGTTCGCCCGGCTTCGCCGACTTGTGCCCGCTGTCGATCCCGTACTTCTGGACATGCTGGGGTTCGGGATCGGTGATCTGACCGAGCTGGCGCTACGGATCATCGGGCTCGAGCGGACACTGCTGTCACCCCATTGGTCCCTGGCGCCAGTTTCCCATCCAACGGCGCCCGCACGGATCACCGACGGCGAGGTCGACGCCGCGACCCGGCTTCATGGACTGTGGCGAGGTTCGGTTTCTCCGGTACAGGAGGTGCTGTTGCCCTATCGCGACACCACCCGCTCGGACGAGGGTGTCGAACAGCTCAGCCAATGCTTGCGCTGGGCCACCGCGGAACGAACCCGGTCGCCGCAGGACCGCACTGGGAAGGAACCTGTGTGGCTCACCGCGCTCGCGGTGAAGACCGAGGATGGATGCTTGCCGCTCCCTGGTGGTCTCGTGCTGGGTGCGCTCGGGAATCTGGCCGGGCGGCTGGTCGCGATGGCGGCCGGCGAGGACCGGAAGCGGTCACGACTGCGTACCCGGGATGACGCCCGCGTCGTCCCTTTCTGCACCGACAGGGTATGGACGGCGACCGAGCTTCTGGTCATCCACACGCTGCGTGGCCTCCCCGCACATGTGATCAGTGGAGTCGATGTGGTCGGAGGTCGATCCGGGCGTCCGTTGATACTGCTCGTGCCCGGGTCTCGCCACCTGATCGTCGTGGACATCGTCGCCACCCTTGACGAATCACGAATCCCGGCGGACATCAGAACGGCGAAACGCCACCTGGCTGGAGTTCAGCCAGGGAGCAGTATTCGGCTGGCCGCGGCTTTCCTGCCCGACGAGCCGCTAGATCTGTCTCACGAGGAACTGCCGTTCGAGCACGAGATCCTCCAAGGTCGGCCCGGCAGGATCGGCGCCGACGTCTCGATCACCCGGGTGGTCCTGGTCGGCGGCCTGTATCGATCCCAGAAGGAGTTCCGCCCAGGCACGATCGTCCTGGGAGTCGACGAATGGCGCGAATTCGCGGGCGAAGCGGAGAGCATCGATCAGTTCTGGTCCTTCCTGGACGAGCTGTCCACGCTTCCCGGGGTGAAGAGGCTGACCGCCTGGGAAGTCCGTGACCTCTGGGCCGTTTTCCGGGAACACGGACTACTGCATCGTGCCGGTAACGACAAGGCCCAGGTCGCCGTGCTCCCCCGGGTCTCCCGTGCGGAATGGGAGCAGGCGGTCGAGGCCGACCGTTTCCTCGATCTCACACATCCTTTGGAGCTGCCACCGCTACGCGAGTGGCCTTCCTGGGCGCTCCGCCCGGACGGAGGGGCGACCGCAGTGATGCTGCACCCGTACCAGTACCTGTCCTTCTCCGCCGGCGGCGCGTTCGTCGTCGCATTGCGCCACGCCGAACCCGGGCCGGACCGACAGCTGGCGATCGCCCTCGCAGACGCACTCTATATCGGCTTGGAGAAACTCCTCGTCGAGCCGGCAACGAAAGCTCCTCGGCGGCTGCTGCCGAACCAGCCGATCCTGATCGGACTGATGCCGACCACAACGCCCGATGACGAGCAGCCGATCAGATTCACCGGGATCATCGCCGGCCAGCCCTTCCTGGTCTACAGCCCAGAGTCCATCACGACGACCGGTGTATCGGCCCTTCACCGGCTGTGCGGGCAAGCGATCGCCGACGCCGCGGCCGTTCTGGTCGCCCTGGACGAGATGCCGGACCCGCCCGACGACGGGATACTCGACATCGATCAGACGATCAGCAGTTCAGCCACCGCACTGGAGTTACGAAAATCGGTCGTCCAGCGGTGGAACTCCACTCCGAGCAGCCTGCGGCTGGCTCACGAACGCACACCGTTCACCGACCTAGGCGGAGCCGGATTCGGGCTGTTGACCGATGGCGGCCGGGCGAGAGCCTTCCGCGCTCTGGCCCAGGTACTCCACCGACGTGGCGTGCAGACCGACATGACGACCGGTGACGATGCAGTGCGCCTGATCCGTCGTGAGCTGGTTCCCGCGCTGCTGAGCCTGCTCGATCACGAGGTCGACCAGCTCGACCTGGACCACGCCCTCCATGCGGCGGCAACCTTCGTGGAACACACCTGGGCCGCGCACCACCGCCGAGATTCCCGGCGTGCCTTGACCGGATCCGCCGACGATGATCACATCGTCGATTCAGCCCTGGAGGGCACCGCGGTCTGGCGGTCGGGCAACCTGCTCGTCGAGCACATGCTGACAAGAACGCCCCGCGGAACGACACGGCTCGATGAGCGCGACTGGAAACGGCTAATCGACCTCGCAGCCCTCGCCCTCGAACTGGCCGCGCTTGCCGACGCCGAAGCAGTCGGCTTCCAGGACGTGACTGCGCAGGTACTCGAATACGGGGTGGTCTCAGTGTGGTCCAGCGAGCCACGCGCGGACTTGCCAGCCCTGCAACGAGAACGGCTGAGAGTCCACCTCACCCAACGAGCCAACTCCTTCGAGTCCGAGCCCCCGCCGCCCGAAGCGAGCGCAGACCGCACCGAGCAGCCGTTCACTACGATGCGGGATCTGCTGTGCACGGCCCCCGAGAACGCCGGCAGCGCAGAGAACACTCGCGACCACACCGAACTGATGCTCGACGTCGAGAATGTCATGCGAACCACCCTGGGTTTCGACTTCGACGCTCTACTCGCCGTCTTACAGACCACCGCCTCCTGGCCTCTGGCCAAAGCGCCGATCGCCGAAGTCACACTCAACGATCTTGTGCGCTCGGCGAGCGACTGGTCCGGTGTGGCCGTCGCCGAGATCACAGCGGCTGCCCGGGCACTCACTCTTGATTCTCAGCGACTACTGACGTCCGGACTGGATTTCTGGAACATCGAACGACGGCACGAGCGCCTCGCCACCCGGCCACTCATCGGGCTCTCAGCCATCGGCCGACCTGATGGTCTTCTCCTGCTCCCACGCCAGGCAGCCGCCTCGCAACACATCTACGCGAACTACCGGATCGGAGCTCGCCTGCCATGGCCGCTTCGATCACTACCGCCGGAACTGAAGACCAGCCTGGCAGAGTTGGCCAAGTTCCGTCAGCGGCAGTTCGAGAAAGAAGTCACCGCAGCCGCCCGACGCCAGGGCTTACGACATCTGCGCCCAGGCCTACTGAAGAACAAGGCGGCGAAACACGGACTCGACATACCCGGAGAGATCGACCTCCTCGCCGCCGACCCCAGGACGAAACAACTCTGGGTGATCGAAGCAAAGAACACCCAACCACCGTTCTCCATCGACTACATCTTCTACGACCTCAGAGACTTCCACGGCACCCGTAACAACTCCCGATCCCACGCCAAACAACGAAAATCTCCGGAAAAAGCTTATGTCGGGAAGCTTCTCGCCAAAGCTGGCGCGGTCCGCGCACAACTCACCGCCGCACTGACCGCGACCGGCGTCGAGGCACGCCCGGAGAACTGGACCGTCGTCCCAGTGGTGGTCACTCCCGACCCCAACGTCGCTGCATTCGTCACCGAGCCCAGGGTTCCCTTCACCTGCGTTGCCGGGCTCGAACGCCTACTCTCCGGCGAAACCCCACCCGTTCCAGGATTCATCCCATCGTGACATCGCTCCGCAACACACCAAGTGTGCACGCGGAAGGCCGACCAGGACGGCCGCCGGCGTTGCCGCGACACGCATGTTCAACTCGAATGTAAGAGCTCAAGCGGGTCGACGTCTTACCGATGCTCGCCCCGCCGATGCTGTGCCCTACCACCTGCCACTGCTCCCGGTCGAGTCCAACAGCCCACCGCGCAAGCCCTTCCCTCGGCGCACCACTCAGGCAGCAATTTGCGCCGGAGTAGGCGTGGAACCTTTACCGCTGCAAACTCTTGCGCACCCACCAGTGCAACGCACCGTCGATGAGATCGGCGACGTACTCGGGTCCGCTGAAGGGGTCCTTCTCCCAGTGAGACGCTCCATCGCCGTCCTGGATACGCACGCCCATATCGTAGGAGCCGGACAGAAAGACTCCGGCTGCGCCGTGTGGACGCTCGTGAACCCAGCCCGGCAGCGATGCCGCTGGAAGTGTCCGCTCGACCCAACGGCGCGCCTCATCCTCTGTGGCTCCGTCATATTCGGCGACGCAATCGACAATGTCGTCGCCGATGCCCACCATGATCGCCGCGCCGAATAAGTGCTGCCCCTCGAACGTCATCGTGCTGCTCATCGTGCCCCTCCCGGCATGAACATCGATCATGCACCCGATCCGCGAATACCGCCAGTCATCCACACCGGGAATGCGCTATGCTGCACACAGAGGGCTTTGTCGAATCCTCTGGCCGACCCAGGTGCATACCTGGGTCGGCCTATTACTTTCCACTCGAAACAAAGTGAGCTTTCCAGGAAAGGCTGCGGCGAATTACATATCCGTCACGCGGCGGGCAGGGCCTTCCGGTTGCTCCGGCGGGGGATGATCGAGGCGGCCGCTTCGGCGCTCTTACGGGCAAGCTCGGGAAGGACGTGGGTGTAGGTGTCCGCGGTGATGGCGATGCTGGAGTGGCCGAGGAGTTCCTGGACCTCCTTGAGGTCGGCTCCGGCGGCGATCATCAGGGTGGCGGCGCCGTGACGGAGGTCGTGCAGGCGCACGGGCGGTAGCCCGGCCTCGTCGGCGATCGCGTGGAAGGCGTCGCTGAGGTGGGACGGTTGCAGGGGCCTGCCGTCGGGTTCAGTGCAGACCAGCCCGTTCTCGATCCAGGAAGCACCTGCGGCGGCCCGTAGGGCGTCCTGACTCCGCTTCTGGGCGGCGACGACCTCGGTAGTGGCATTGTCGAGGGCGATGACACGGCCGCTGGCTTCGCTTTTGGGTTCGCCCATCTCGGCCTGCCAGCCGATCTGGACCAGGGCGGCGGTGATCGTGATGCTCTGGCGGGCCAGGTCGACGTCCCACCAGGACAGTCCGCAGGCTTCGCCGCGCCGTAGCCCCCGGTAGGCGATGAGGTGCAGCAGTACGTAGTAGGGGTGCTCGACGGCCTGGTCGAGGAACCGACCGGTCTGGTCCGGTGTCCACACCATGACCCGGGAGGGTTTCTGCCCGGTTCGTCGCCACCGTTCGACGCGTTCGGGTGTCCACAGCAACGCTTTCGGCCGCCGCCCGGACGGCAATTCGACGTAGGAGGCCGGGTTGAACGTGATCGAGAGACGCGGGTCGCGGATGGCGGCGTTGAGCGCGGTGCGCAGGGTGGCGCGGTAACGCTGCATGGTGGCCTCGCTCAACGTCCGCATGCCGTGCACGCTCTTGCGGATGTCGGGATCGTCGCTGGCTTTCGCGACGAGGATGGCGTCGTTGCGTTCGGCCATCGCGTCGAACATGCGCGAGATGTGCACGACGGTGAGTTCGTCGAGCCGGTAGTGACCCAGGTGCGGGATGAGCCAGAGCCGGATGTGACTGCTGTAAGAGAGCTGGGTGGTTCCACGGAGTTTCTTCTTCCGCCCGGCGAACCACGTGGTCAGCCACTCACCGACGGTGGGGACCTGGCTGGCATCGACGACCCCGGCGTCAAGCTGCGCACCAATGGTTCCCGATGACGGGAGTGGCTCCCCGGTTTTGAGGTGCTTGTCGATGACGTCGCCGATCGCGACGATGGCGGCGGCACCATAGGGTTCAGCGACATCAACCAAGGCCGCCATCTTGTCCAGTTCAGCCTGGGCGCCAGTCTGTGACTCGTGCCCGCCACGCCTGCGGGTACGGCGGGTTCCGTCGGCACGGGCCGGAAGTTCGGCTTGGTAGTACCAAGTGCCGTGCTCAGAACTCCAGGCACCGTTGCGGCGTTTAAGTTTGGGGCATGCGGCACCCAGCTGCTTTCCGGTCTTCGGGTGTTTGCAGGTGCAGCGTTTGTAGGTGCCGCCGGAGAAGTTCTGCGCCATCGGATTCGTTCCTGCCACTATCAGGTGGGATGTGTTCCGGACAGCGCCCATCGACGCTCCATTCGGGACAGAGAGGAAGCGTCAGCCACGAGGCTCTTCGCCCAGCCCGAGGAATTCCGCCAGCCGGGCGACCACGACCCGGTAGTTGCGGCCGACCCGTTTGACCGGCACCGGGAATGTGCCCTCGCGGGCGAGCCGGTAGGCCGTGGTGCGGCCGACACCGAGCACGCGGGCAGCCGTCATCAGATCGGTCGTGACACCAAGACTCCATAACTGCTGGTGCAGTGCCAGTATCGGCCGCGCCGGCGCGGCGTTGATCGTCGGCGGGTGCGATGTCGTCATGGCGTACTCCCATCATCGTGTGATGTGGTGCGGGTGATCGTCGGCAATGGACGCTGCGGGAAGCCGGAACGCAGAACGCCGTTCTCGTCACGAAAGCGGCGGGAAAGGGGAACAGCCGTCGACGTTGGCGCGGGGCCGTAGCGGAGCATCTTGTCGGGCGGGCCAGGTCGGCTGGTGGTCATGGTGAGTGCTCCCGACTGGGTTAGACGGAGAGGTCGTGTGGCTGGGCGAGCAGGCGGTGCCGTAGCGCGCGCCGGGTGTCGGTGGTGGGGTTTTGCGCTGCCCAGAAGAGGGCGGTGGTGATCAGGGCGCGGTGGGCCGGCTGGTCGGAGAGCACCCACTGCTCGGCGGGACGGAGACGGTTGTTGTCGTCGCGGGTGCGCAGTGCCTGGTAGCCGGTGTATTTGAGGTTGGTCAGGATTCTGATGACGGCCTTGACCTGCCAGGTACCGCTGGCTCCCGGTGGCGGGTAGCGGTCGGGATTGTTGTTCAGCCGCTGGGTGATCTGGTCGACGTCGAGTCCGGTGACCGCGCGCCAGTAGAAGATGTGCTGCACGACCGGGGCGCGCAGCGGGTCGGGGGTGAGCCGGCTGCGAAGCCTGCCGCTGCCGGAACGGGTTCCTGCGACGTCCATGGCGCGGTAGCCATACGGTGGGCGGTGCACGTTCCAGCCTTGGCGGACCAGCACGACGACGGTTGCCTCGCTCGCCCGGCGAAGCACGGGATGCTCGGCAGCAACAACGTCTACTTCGGACTGGGTTTCCGTCATTGGTTGCTCGTGCGGCGCGGGTAGGGTGTGCGGGCCGTTCTGGCCGTGCCGGGTGCGCAGCCAGCGTCGAAGGTGATGGAGAAACCTGCTGGGGCGACTGATGGGCATAGCGGACCTGCTTTCGGTACGGATGTGGTGTTGGAAGGGAGCGAGCCCCCCCCCCCCCCGCCTCGAGAGAGCTGGAAGCCCGAGGTACCTCGCGGGACCCGATCAGCGGGTCGTAGTGCGTGCCGGCACCGAACGGGCCAGACGCCGGGGCCGCTTCGTACTCGTGCCCTGTTCGTTGGTGGTGCGGCTCTCACGCGAGTGGTTCGGCGGCGCGGCCCGATGGCACCCGGCCGTGGTGTGCGCAAGTGAGGCGAGCTCGTCGAGCAGAAGGCGTAGCGCGTGCGCGGCTTGCTGGGGCATGACGCCGTTACCGAGCGCGCGCAGTTGCGCGGTGCGGGGCAGGTCGAGGTATTCGGTGGTGACCCAGCCCGGGGGCAGGCCCATGAGCCACTCGACAAATCGCGGCGCAAGCACGGGTCGGCCGTGCCGTCCGGGCTGTGTCGGGTAGGGCGCGGGGCGGCCGGTGATGAGTTCCCATCGGTGCACGGCGGCGGCGTACTCGCCCCAGTCCACCGGCCTGGGTTCACCGCGTGCGGCGCGGCGGGCGTTGATGGTCGTCATTGTCGTTCACCTCCTTGCGAGCGCAGGGTTTCGACGTGGGGGTGGTGACGGCGATGACGACCGAGGGCAGCATCAGATCGCCCTTCGATCCGCGCTGCCGGGGGCAGCCTTTGGTGCCGTCAGTCGCCCGCGGGGTCGGCAGAAGTCGTGGAGTGTCCATGAGGGACAGGCCTCCTTGTCATAACGCGGTGGAGAGTTCGGTCGCAAACCCGTCGCGCGCGGTTGGGGGTCAGCGGCAGAAACCCCACGCACCGGCGGAAAGGCAGCTATGGATCCCTCCGCTTTGGGCTGCCGCGCACGACGTTCCGTCCGTCGGCGGCGCCGGTGTGCCCAGCACCCGCGCGCGGCCGGGAAACGACGGTCCGCCGTCGTGGGTGCGGTTCTTCGCGTCCGAGTCCGTCAGCGTCACGCAGCCGGGCGGGATCGCACGCCCCTGCCTCTGCACGCTCTGGACCGCCCCCGTGGGTGTCGGCAGTAGGCGCGCCGACCGGACGACCGAGTCGACCGCGTCGTTGAGATTGACCTGATGCCCGCCCGCGCGCCGCCGTGCCGGATCGACCGGACCGCGGGGTTCGCCGTCGCGGGCCTGCGGGGTCGGCATCATCCGCATCCCGTCCCGGGGTGGGGACGGCACACAGGAACACGCGTTCGCGGCGGTGGGCGGCTCCGATGTCGGCGGCTCGTACGCAACGCCAGACCGCGTCATACCCCGCTTCGGCCAGCCCCGCGAGTACACGGTCGAGGCCGCCGTTCTTCCAGCGGAGGGCGGCGACGTTCTCCACGACGACGAGGCGGGGTCGTAGTAGGCGAATGGCGTCCAGGATGTTGCTCCACAGTCCACTGCGAGCGCCTTTCTCGATGCCCGCGCGCCGACCGGCGGCGGAAATGTCCTGACAGGGGAAGCCCGCCGTGAGCACCTCGACCGGTGCGACGGAGGTGAAGTCGACAGCGCGCAGATCGCCCAGGTTCGGCACGCCGGGCAGGCGCGCGGCGAGGATCGCGGCCGCGTGCGGGTCGACCTCCGAGTACCAGGCAATGCGGCCGCCGAGCACGGCCGCGACGCCGAGGTCGAGACCGGCCACGCCGGTGCACAGCGACCCGATCACCGGGCCGTCGGTCGCGACGAACCGCAGCGGATCCACAGCTTGGGCAGGGCGTTCAGCCATGGTGTGCCTCCCCCGCCACGGGTCGCCGATCCGAGTCGTCGCTCGGCGGTGGGCAGCGGTGTCGGTTGGCGGCGCGCCGGGCTGTGGCGGGATGCCGGAACTGCGCGTCCCAGCCGCAGTCCCGGCAGTGCACCCGCGTGCTCACGACGCCCACCGCCCACGACTCGCGTCCCCGCTGCTCGCAGCGGCGTGACCGTCGCCCGACGAGGCCGCGGCCGACGCGCCGCTGGGCACGAGGGGCTTGGCCAAGACGATGACGTCCTCGTGCGCGATCAGATGCAGCGGCAAGCCTTGCTCGCGCTGTTTGCGGATGAAGTCGCGCTGGAAGAAGCTCCCGCGGGCGACCAGCTCGCGGTCGGCGACGCGGGCCAGCAGTGCGACGCAGCGTTCGACCGGCACCAGCCCGGCGGCGTGGCCGCAGGCGATGATCTGCGAGGGCAGGTCGATCAGTTCCGAGTGCTCGCGCCAGGGCCGGACGGTGATCGCGATGTGCCCGCCGGGGCGCAGCACGGCGGCGCAGCCGGTGAGGACGCGGGTGAAACCGGCCAGCAGCCGGTGATGGCCGACGTTGGCGAGGTTCCCGCGATCCAATGTGGAGCCGTAGAGGTGGTGGTACTTGTGCACCTTCCCGTCCTGCGAACCCGTGCCGCTGGTGACGACCTGCCCGTGCGTGGACGGCCCATAGGGCGGGGAGGTGACGATCAGCGCGACCTGTCCCCGGTATTTCTCGGGCAGCAGGAACGGCAGTTGCCGCGCGTCGCCGTGCACGATCTCGGCGTCGTGGTCGTGACCGCGTTCCCGGGCGAGCTCGAGGTTCGCCCGCGCCACGGTGACCCAGTGCGGTTCGTACTCGACGCCGACCGCTCGGCGCCCGGCGTCGATCGCCTCCACGAGCGTGGTGCCGGATCCGGCCATCGGGTCGAAGATGAGGTCCCCGGGGCGGGTGTAGGCGCGGATGGCATGAGCCGCGACGGCCGGGAGCATCTTCGCCGGGTGCGCGGTCGACTCGGGCACGTAACGGCCTTTGCGCTGGGAGGCAGGGGAGGTCTGCGCGGTCGCCCACACCGACAACGGCAACTCGCCGACGTCAGTCACGCCGGTCGCGATGGTCGGCCCGGCTGGGTCGTGTCCGGTCGTGGTGCCGGTATGTGCAGGGCTGGTGTCGAGGGCGTCGATGAGCGTGCGGGAGATCGGCACGGTCGGGTCGTCGCCGCCGTGGGTGGTCGATGTCGCGGGGTGCTGGTGAGACATGAGGACGCTGCCTTTCGCAGGTGCAGGGGTGGCCGGGGAAGGCCCGGTCGGGCGCGGCGGGGGCGGGGTCACTGGCCACCTCCGGCGCCGGGCGCGGCGGTCGCCGGACCGGTCCCGGAGGGCGGTGCGCCGGGGTCGGCTGGTTGCGCGAACGCGAGGACATCGCCGTGAGCGCGAAGGTGCGGCGCGGGCAGTCCGCGCACCGTCGCGCGGAGCCGGGCGGCCACCGCCGCGCTCGGCGCGGCCCGCAGGCGTCCCTTCTCCACGGGAGCGTGCAGCGTGACGATGTGCTGCAGGTAGAGCAGATCGGCGTGCTGGGCCGCGGCCACGATCACGCCGGTCGGATCGACCAGCCGACCCCGCGTCCAGTCACTGTGTGTGTACACCGCGAAGATGCCGCCCTGGCGCAGACGGTTCGACGCCAGTAGCGCGAGCCGGTCCAGCGACAGCGACTCGGCGGCGTGGGCGGGCAGGGACACGATCACGAGATCCGCCCGCGCGCCGCGCTCGGGCACCGGTCCTTCCGCGCTGCCGGAGGCACCGGTGCGCGCCGGGGCCGACGGTGTTCCGGCCAGCGCCGCGGACGGGTCGTTCGCGTCGGTGACGAGGTCTGCCCAGAACGGTCGCGACGACGCGACGGAGCCACCGTCGCCGCTGTGGAAGGTGACGGCGTCGGCGGTGCGGTCGAGCGCGCGCACCGCTTCTCGCGCGGCCGCCACCAAGGTCTCGCCGGTCGTCGCCGAACCGTCCACACCGGAGCGCGGGACTGCGGTCGGTGCGGGGCCGAGGTCGACCAGGACGACGTGCGCACCGGGGTCGGTGAACGCCGCCGTGATGGACTCCACGATCGGTACCGGCCACGCCGCGTGGGCGTCGACCGGGTCCGGCCCGCACGTCCACACCGTCGCCGGAGTCGGTGCCGCCGACGAGGACGCCGGACGCCGGCGCGACGGGGCCGACGTGCCCTCGGGACGCGAGGTGCTGCCGGTCCCGCCCGCGCCTGCCGTGGTGCTGTGAACGCGGGCGCCGGGGTAGGGAGCGCGGTCGCCTCCGCGCCCGGTGCGCGGCGGGCGGTCCGAGTGTGTCCGGCGACCGGCGCTGTTGTCCGGCGACTGTGCGCGCTGGGTCATGAGAAGCCTCCTGAAGCGAGTGCCGCCGGTCCGAGGCCGGCGACGGGATTCCGTCACCGGCTAACTCCGGAAAAAAGGCCGTTTGGAGACACCCGATCCCGAAAAACTCAGAAAGATTTCCGACCCCAGAACGACCAACGCATCCACGCCCGGCCAGAGCAACAAAGAGCGCCGCGCTGCGGCCTCAATGCCCGGTTCCCGTTGTCACCCGGGCATCCGATTCGACAGTGGAATATTTCTCGCAGCTTCTTTTCGCGCACGCCGCAGGGCCTGGGCTCTCACGAGCAGCTCTTGAGGCGCCACGCTCGCTTACCGACAGCTTCGAGGCGTGTCACCGCAGCTCAAGGCAACAATATGGGGCGCCTCAAGCATTGCGCTCATGCCTCGCGCGCATGCTCGCCAGACCGCGCGCAATGTGCCCGTCGCTACCCTTGAGGCGCCCTTTGAGGCGCTTTTGAAGCGGTTGCGAGGCGCTTTTTAGGCGCTTTTGAGGCGCTGCTCCTGGCTTTCTGGTGGCCGCACTGATCCAGTCTTTATCAGGAGCTGCCGCCATGGATTTTCCGCTCTCGAAAACCGGCCCCGAGCCAGACTTTTTCGCTCTTCGCCGAAACGATGAATACGCCCACGACGGCGGGGTGTTCGACGCCGCCATCGCGACCTTCGGCTGGCTGGTGACCGGCCCGCATCCCGTGTGCGTGGACGGTGCGGCGATCCACGGGCTGCCGCCGCGCCCGGTACCGCTGGACGAGCTCGGCACGCTGCTGCTGCGCCAGGACTGCGCCCAGGCGACCCGGGACGCGGCGTGGGCCCATCTGGTCGCCCGGGCGCGCGCGGAGGGCGGCACCTGGACGATGGCGTGCGTCGGGCTGGCGATGCCGGTACTGCTGCCGGTCGCCGCACAGCTGACCAACCGGTTCCGCGGAGACAAGCACGACATCCATTCCGCCGTCCTGACCGGATTCCTCGCCGGGCTCGGCGAGGTCGCACTGGACCGGCCGGCGATCCTCGTGCGGCTGCGGTGGGCGGCCTACCGCGCCGGTTACGCCGCGCTGCGCGAGGCGCTCGACGCTCCGCCCCCAGTGGACGAGGAAGAAGGCGACGCGCCCCCCACAGTCGAGGACGTCGGCTTCCGTTCCGCACCGCCGCCCAGCGCGAGCGGACACCAGGACCTCGTGCTCGTGGCCGCTGTCCGAGCGGGCGTGATCACCACCGACGAGGCCGCGCTGATCTCGGCCACCCACTTCGGAGAACTGGCACTGGCGGAGGCGGCACAGGCGCGCGGGGAGCTGTACAAGACGACCCAGAAAGCCCGTCATCGCGCCGAGCAGCGCCTGGCCCGCTTCCTCACCGAACCGGCCGACGGCACCTCCGGCGCCGCACCGGCCCCCGGCCGTCGCGACCGTCCCAGCACGCCCCGCCACCCTGCCCTGCGCCTATCCCGAACCCACCGTCTGCGGCTACGCAGCGTGACACGTCTGAGTCCGGAACTGGCGAGGAAATTCATGCACCCGGCGCCCTCACCCGACCCGGAATCCGGAGTCACCGCACGCGAGACCCGAACGACGGCGCACGCGCGTCACCACCAGTCGCCCGGCTCCGGCCGCCGCTCGGCGCTCACGCAGGAGGCCCCCTCATGCGACTGACACCATCGCACCGCCACCGTCCGCACCCGACTCCCGCGCGCCGGGGACACCATCGCCGTGTCGTGCTGATCGGGTGCCTGGTCGCCGCCGTGATGCTGCTGACGTCCTCGGCCGCGCGGGCGGACACGATCCACTACGTCGCGCTCGCGGCGACCGTCGATCAGGTCCTCAACAACATCCGCAACTGGATCATGGGGATCCTGGCCGGGGTCGCGGTCGTGTTCATCACCATCGGCGGCCTGCGCTACCTGATGGCCTCGGGTGACCCCGGCGAAATCGAGAAAGCCAAGGGCGCGTTCAAAGCCGCCGGCATCGGCTTCGGGCTCGCCGCGCTCGCCCCGCTCGTGGTCGAGATCCTCAAGGGCATCGTGGGCGGGGTGTGAGCGATGACCACCCCACGCCACACCCCTTCCTTCCGTCCACGCGACCCTGCCCGGCGCCGCCCGACGAGGCCGACGGTGCGCGCCGCCCGAACGTCCGAGTCCGCTCCTCTCCATCACCGCACGGACGCCGAGCCAGGACGCGGCGACAGGCTCATGGTCAGACCGCCGACAGGCCCGGCTCCGCGCCGTCGCCGACGCGACCGCTGGCTGCCCCAGCGGCGGTGGGCTCGCCTCCTCGCGGTGCTGGGGCCGCTGCTGGTGACTGTCACCGGAATCGCGCTGAACGCATCGGCAGCACCCGTCGCTACGCCCGTACCCGTGGCTGCGGCAGCGCCTACGGCGCCCGCGCAACCACCGGCACTACCACTACCTCCCAACCCCAGCTGCACACCGGGTTCGGCCGAACCCGCCTGCCTGCTACCGACACCCTCGTCCCCGCGACCCGCGCCTCCGACAGGCCCGCCGAGCACACCGCTGGTGCCCGGCCCGTCAGCGCCGCCGGTGTCGTGTTTCCCCGGGTCGGTGCTGCCCGAGTGCAGATCGGCTGGAAGCCGCTCGGCGAGAGCATCCTGCTTCCCTCTTTGGACAACGTGAGCGAAGGCGTCCGGTGGCTTGAACGGCCGCAACCGCACATGACCCTTCCGCCGTGGACCACGGTAGCCGACGCTGCCCGCTCGACATCCCTTCCGCGCGGGGCGTGGTGATCATGCCGATCGGCTCCTCCACACACCGGCACCCGCGGCACGCCATCGTGATCGCCTCCGGCGGACTGGACTCCACCGTGCTGGCGTACTGGCTGGCCGCGCGAGGTGCGAAGCTGACGCTGTTGTCCTTCGACTACGGTCAGCGGCACCGGGTCGAACTGGAGTACGCGGCTCAGATCGCGCGGTTGCTCGACTGTCCACATGAGGTCGTCGACCTGGCGATGCTTGGCCGGCTGCTGGCCGGTTCTGCCCTGACCGACGCCGACGTACCGGTGCCAGACGGGCACTACACCGACGAGTCGATGCGGGCGACGATCGTCCCGAACCGCAACGCGATCATGCTCGACATCGCGGTCTCGCTAGCCCTTGTTCGCAAGGCCGACGCGGTGGCGTTCGGCGCTCACGCGGGTGACCACGCCGTCTACCCGGACTGCCGACCGGAGTTCGTCGAGCGCTTCACACGGTCGACTCGCGTCGCCAACGAAGGACTTCTGGACGACGATTTCGAGATCCTTGCCCCGTTTATCGCCCAACGCAAGGCCGACATCGTCCGTATCGGCACGGCGTTCAGCGTGCCGTTCGAGAAAACGTGGTCGTGTTACCGGGGCAGGACGACGCACTGCGGAACGTGTGGGACCTGCACCGAACGCAAGGAAGCGTTCCAGCAGAACGACCTCCCTGACCCCACTAGGTACGGCAGCGTGTGAGGAGGTGACAGCGATGGCGGACACGGAGTTCGGATCACCGGCAGGGCCTGGGCGGGGCCGTCGTTCCCAGCGCCACAGCTCGCGAGTGTCGGGTAGCGAGCTAGTTCAGCGTGGCGAGGGGATCGTTCCTGCCGCCCAAGCACCCAAGACGGTAGCGCACCGGAAGGCACCCGCACCAGCGTCCTCGGCCGCCGGTCCGCAGTCGCACTCACTGATGCCGCTGCTGTCCGAGCCGCGTCTACGCCGCGCGTTGCGTCAGTGCGGTCGGCGAGCCTCCGCCCCTGGTACCGATGGCATGACCTGGGGGCGGCTTCGCAGCGAGGCCCACGTGATGCTGCCGCAATTGGCCCTCGATCTCGCCGAGGGCAGGTGGCGGCCCAGACCGGTCCGGGAGGTGCAGCTGCCCACCTATACCGGCAAACAGATGCGCACTTTCATCCCCACCGTGCGGGATCGCCTGGTGCACCGCGCGCTGCGTAACGCGCTTGAGCCGGTGCTGGAAGCGACGGCTTTCCGCGACTGGGTCTCGGGATTCCGCCCGCGCCGAAATCGCATCACCTCGTTGCGGCAGGCCGCCGTCCATCATCAGGCTGGCTTCCGGTGGATCGCCGATCTCGACGTCGCGTCGGTGTCCGAGGGCGCGACGATCGACGAGGTCATCGACTGGCATGCCGAGCACATTCACGACGGCACTTTCCTGAGTCTTCTGCGTACGGCACTCGCCGCGATGCCGAGTCCGCTCGCGGCGGGCTCAGGTCTGGCGCCCCTGCTGATCAACCTTCGATTGTCTCAAGTGGACAACCACCTCACACAGCTTCGAGTCGTCCGTTTCGCCGACAACTATGCCGCCTTCTCCCCCAGCCGTGAGGAAGCACACGCGGCCTTCTACACCGTCAGCGACGCGCTCTTGAGCTTTCGACTCCGCCCCAACGAGCGCAAGAGCCGCATACGGAACGACGCCAACGTCGAAGACCTGTTCCTGATCGGCGGTTGAGGCATGCACCTGGAATGGATCAAGATCGACGGCGGAACCTGCGCGTACGGGGACACCGGGCGTCCGGTCAGAATCCCGACCTTGTTGTGGACGCGCACCCCGCTCACCCACGGACACCTATCGAGCGAACAGCCCGGTATCGGGTGGCGGTACCCCGTCACCGAGATCAGTCACGCCGAGGCGACCCAGATCGCCGGTCGTTTCGGCGGCCGGTTGCCGCGCTCAGCGGAATGGGAATGGATGGCCGCCGGACCCGGACGACGCCGCTGGCCATGGGGCACCACGCCCTGGCAGCCGGCGTTCGCGAACCTGCGTGACTCCCTGCACGACACGGTCACCCCGGTCGACACGCATCCCGCCGGAGCCACCCCGGAAGGCATGCTCGATGTCGCGGGCAATGTGTGGGAGTGGACCGCCAGCACCACGATGAACGACGGATTCCTCATCCGCGGTGGTTCCTACGCCTCGCCATCGTTGTACGCGCAATGCACGTTTCTCAACGCCGCCCCCGCTGAATTGCGCTCGCGTGGCGTCGGCATGCGGGTGGTGCGCGAGCTATGACTCTCCAGCCACCCACTCGCGTCCTCGCACCCAGCCAAGGGCTGATCATCCTCAACTGTTCACAGAGGAAGCTCGTCACCGCCGCGCCGGTCGAGGCTCTCGACCTCTACCAGGGCGGATGCGTCCCGAGCGCGCAAGAACATTTCGCCGCCGATCCCGCGCGCCGAGCTCGGATCCGGATCCTGTCCGGCGCCTACGGCTTGCTGCGCCCTGAGACGCCGATCAGCACCTACGACCACCGGCTTAAGACGCGGGCAGAGGCCGCGCGCCTGCACGAGCGGACGGTCGCCGCGCAACTTGACGCCGAACTCGCCGATACACCGTCGCTGCGGCACGTGCTGATCCTGGTCGAGCCCCTGTACCTGCACGCTCTCCAACGCGTGTTCGACCATCCCGCCCGATTCGGGCAGATCACGATCATCCCGGATCCGAGGGCATGGCACGACGCACTGCCCCACCTCCGAGACTGGGGGTGGGCGTGACCACGCTGCACGAGGAATTACTGCACCGCAACAACTTGCACACCAGCAGTACCCGAAGCTGGGAAGCGGTATCAGGAGTCGGCTGGCACGCGCCTACGCCCTCATGTCTTCCACTAGCCGCCGTGCGCACCCTCTCGGTCGTCATCCCGGCCCACAATGTCGGCTACTGCCTTTCGGCCGTGCTCGACGCTTTGGAAGGCCAGCACCACCGGTACAAGTTCGAGGTCATCGTCGTCGACGACGCCAGCACCGACGTCACCGCCGCCGTCGCCGTCCAGCACCCGATCGTCACCACCGTCCTGCGGATCCCTGAACGTGCGGGCGCGGCCACCGCGCGCAACCTTGGTACCGCGCTCGCCCGCGGGCAAACCGTCCTCTATCTCGACGGTGACATGGTTCTGCCCCCGCACGTGATCACCGACATCGCCGCCCGCGCGACCGAGACCACGGTGCTCGTCGGGTTCCGCCACAACCTTCCCTACGACCTGCACCAGGGCGGGCGCGGAGTGCTGGCCGGCCACCCGGACCTCGCGGCCGACCACCGAGTCGTCTGGCGGCCACCGGTCGGCCAACCGCTGCTCTACACCGGCATCACCCTGGACAAGCGCCTCGACGGCCGTCCGCTGGACCACACTCGAGACTTCCTTGACCTCGGCTACGGCCGGCGTTATGTCGACTGGGACCTACCCCGCATGGTCGTCACCGCCCTGGTCGCCGTTCCTCGCAGCGCCGTCCTCGACGTCGGGGGATTCGATCCCGAGTTCGGACGAATCGGCTGGGGCATGGAAGACACCTATCTCGGCGCGTGCCTGATCGCGGCCGGACTGCTGGTCATCCCGCTCCGGCAGGCCGTCGGGTTCCACCTCGATCCCCCGGACGCCGAGCAGCAATGGCGACACAAACTCGCCAGCTGGCCCGACACCCTCGCCCGCTACTGGGACCTCATGCGGCGTCCCGCTCCCGCCGGCCGATCCCAAGGATTCCTGGCCGAAATGACCGAGTTGCTGCACTCCTGCGAGGTACTGCGATGACACCGTCAACCCCAACGATGACAACCACGATGCGTACCTTCGCGGCGCGAAAACACGGCGATGAGAGCGTGATCCATGATCCGCTCACCGGGCTGACCCACCGCGCCGGAATCGCGCTCGGCTCCGGGCGCGTCCAGTTGTCCAGCGCGGACGTCGCATCCTGGCCTGAAATCCACCCGGCGGCCGTGCAAACGAACGTGCCGATCAGCGTGTGCTGGTCACCCCTTGTGCGCTGCAACCTCGCCTGTCCGTACTGCCTGGACGACAAGGCCGTCCTCGAACTGGGCCGGGCCGAGCGCTACCGCATCGCGAACCTGCTCGCCGAGTCCCAGGTCCTGGGCGTGGACATCTCCGGCGGCGAACCACTGCTGCTGCGCGACTTACCCGAATTGAGCGACGTGCTCGTCGCGGGCGGCTGCGCGGTCAGCGTGACGACCAACGGAACGCACCTGGCCCGCCGCGCCGAAGCCCTCGCCACCCGTGTGGACGCCGTACGGATAAGCCTGGACGGCCCGGACGCCGAACGTCACGACCGGTGGCGCGGCGCAGGCAGTTTCGACGCCGCCATCGCTGGAATCCGCGCGGCGATCGCCCAGGGCATCCCCACACAGATTCAGGCCGTGCTTCTACGCTCCACAGACCAAGCCAGCATCCGAGCGATGGTCGACTTGGCCGCCACCCTGGGAGTGAGCGGGGTGACCTTCCTGCAGATGCTTCCCATCGGGGAAGGCGCCGCCCTGGCCGATGCCGAGCAGCTGTCCGATAACGAGGCCCTCGCTCTGCTCGCCGAGCTGAGCACCACCGCAGCCGTACCCGTACGTCTGCGTACTCGCGACGCAGCCGGAGGCTTCACAGTGATCCGCGCTGACGGCCAACTCTGGCGTAACCAGCCCGGCGCCCACGCCATCAGCTCGCTCCACCCCCTGCGCACGGCCAGCGATCTCGCGCTGACCGCACGCGACGGCTCAGCGTGATCGCTCCGCGGAGGACATCGAAATCGCCCAAGGTCACAGGCACGCGCCGCATTTCGGAGGACAGGCCATGAACACACCGACGAGCGAGCAGCTCGACCAGTTCGCGCGCGCCCTGGGCGAGACCCTGCGGTCCGCGCGGAGAGAACGTGGCTGGACCCGCAAGCAGATGCGCGCCGCGATGTGCACCAGCGACGATGACCTTTCCTTGCAAACGCTCGCCAGCTATGAACTCGGCACGCGCCGGATATCCGTCGAGCGGTTGATCGAAGTGTGCGCCGTGTTGAAAAGACAACCAGACGAACTACTTCGCCGCGCGACCACACTCGCGTTCAGCGGCCACTACGGCACTCACATCACGGTCGATCTCCTCGGCCTCGCGCAGACCACCGATCCCAGGCTGCGGCCTCTCCGACGCTGGGCGCAGGTCCGTGCCCAGCAGTCCTCTGCAGAACGCGTCCTGGTCGAAGAGCTCGACGTTACCGCGTTGTCCGCGATGGCCGACATCGCCGGAACCACCGTGTATGACCTCGTGCAAGCCCTGCGTGAACTCCGTATCCCCCACAACCCAAGCACCCAACTCGCTGACGCGATATCCCCTGCTCTGTAAGGAATAGACCCGCAAATGGCCACAGCACAGCGCGACTTCGACCACCACCGGATCTGGCGCGTGACACCGGAGGCTCTCCATGACGCCGCCACGCTCCTCGCGGACGCGATCCTGCGTGATCACTCGTCGATCGAGCGGGTCATCGGCATCGCCAACGGCGGTATCGCGCCCGCCCACCTCATCGCCTCCACACTTCGGCTGAACGCCCGCATCGTCCACGCCCGCCACAACACCAGCGACGACGCGTACCAGCAAGCCACCGGTGAGGTGACCCTCGATCTCACGCCGCTGACTCGCACTCTCAACGGGCAACAGCTCCAGGGCCGCGTGCTGATAGTGGACGACATCTGTGGCAGCGGTGCGACCCTCCGCCGCGTCCACGCCGACCTCGCCCCCTTACTCGGTTCGGATGCCCAGATCCTGACCGCGGTCTTGTGCCTCAACACCGGCGCGTCCACTCGGCCGAACTACTCGATCTGGACCGTCTCCGACTGGGTCGTCTTCCCCTGGGAAAAACCACCCGCCAACCACGACACCACACCGCTCCCGCCGCCGAGGAAGGTCTCCCGCCATGCCTAGCGCGCCACCGTTGACCGTCGCGTTTGTCCTGGCCTCCTACACCGCGAACGCGCCGGCCGGAATCGAACGCGCCACCGCCGCCCTCGCACACGGCCTGCGCCAGCTCGGCCACCGCAGCCTCATCCTGACCGCCGCCCCGATCGACACCCGGGACGACACCGTGATGCGAGTGGGCTCAGTGGGCGTCACCTTCCCCTGCGACGACGACGAATTGCGCAACGCGATCAGCACCCACGGGCAGGACGCACTGCTCGCCGCCGAACTGTGCGAGGTGTACCGCGAGCACCGGGTCGACGTCGCCGTCTACACCGACGGCTTATGGGGTCTCGGCAGAGTCGCACCGATCAGCCGGGCCCGCACGGTCCTGGCCATGCACGTCGTCGGGCATGACCAGGACCTCGAGCCCGCCCTGGCCCGTGCAGACCTGGTCATCGCACCGTCTCAAACGGTGCTAGACCAGGCACACGGTCGCGGCTACGACACCGGCGGTTGGCAAGTCGTACCCAATGCCCTGCTGCATGCCCCGGCACCACCACCCGACTCGCGACGCGAGGCTCTGCGACGGCATGGCCCGATCCGGATCCTGGCCCGGCTCGGGCCGGAGAAGAACGTCCGGGCCTTGCTGGACGCCGGACGGCTGGTCGGCCGCACGGTCGAGGTGATCGTCGGCGAGGCCGGGTTCGAGGCCACCGTCGGCGGCCAGGCTGCCGAACTGGACCAGTGCCGCTACTCGGCGGCCCACCTCACGCTCGGTACCGTCCACGGCGGTGGTCTCGACTGGGACCGGGTGCCGCCCTGGCTCGCGCAAGCCGCAGTGGTGATCGTCCCCTCGCTACGGGAGACCTTCGGGCTGGTAGCGCTGGAGGCCATGGGTGTCGGGACCCCGGTCGTCGCCTTCGACGTGGGTAACCTGCCCGCCCTGGTCGGCACCGGAAACGACGCGGGCGGAGTGATCGTCCCTCGTTCGTGGGGCGAGCACGGCCTCTGGCGCGCCGCCGAACAGCTACTCGCAGATCCAGTACGCTACGCGAACCTATCCAGGGCTGCGTACTACCGCTCGCGGGACTATCTGCCCACCACAGTCGCCGAGACATTCGTAAAGGCGGTGCGGTGATGCCTGCTGGCGTCCCTTTGCTCCTAGTAGACGGTCACAACTTGCTCTGGCGCGCGGCGTTCGGATTCCCCGCCGCGATCCTCTCCCGCGACAAAACCCGCGATCTCACGGCCGAATTCGGGTTCTTCGCCCTGCTCCGCGTCGCGATCCGGGAGGAGATGCCGGAACCACCGGAGGTCCTCGTCGTGTTCGACGGCGAGCACGGCGCCGCCGACCGCAAGGACAGCGACTCCGACTACAAGGCCAACCGCGTCATCGACGAGGCCGCCCTCAAACCCCTGCGCGCGATCCCGCACGTCCAGCAAGCCCTGACCGGCTACGGCATCCACTGGATCGAGATCGACACCGCCGAAGCCGACGACGTCATCGCCACCCTCGTCGCCACCACCCGCGAACGCGAACCCCGCCGCCGGGTCTGGATCATGTCCGGCGACCGCGACTTCTACCAACTCGTCGACGAGCACGTCCGCACCCTCAACACCGTGATGAAACGCGGCCGACGGCACATCGGCCCCGCCGAGGTCACCGAACGCTACAACGTCACCCCCGCACAGTGGCCCGACTTCTGCGCCCTCAAAGGCGACCCTGCCGACAACATCCCTGGAGTGAAAGGGATCGGACAAGGCACAGCGGCCACGCTCCTGGCAGACGGACTCCACCTCGACCAACTCCCAGACTCCGGACGACTGACCGGCGCGAGGAACACCAAGGTCGCCGAAACCTGGGAACAAGTACTCGCCTGGCGCGAGCTCATCCGAATGCGCACCGACCTCACACTCCCACTCCACCCGACCGGCGTTCCCGCGCGAGAATTGCCCAGGCCCGCCGACGTCATCGAGAAACTCGGACTCTGGTGAGTGGCGTGCCGTTCACCGCTCCAGCGTCCGTGCTGACCGTGATGGCCCACCCCGACGACGCTGAACTCTGGGCCGGCGGAACCCTCGCACGCTGCTCCGCCTCCGGGGCCGCCGTCACCATCGCCGTCCCGCGCCACGCCGAACCAGGACGGGACACCGAAGCCGCGGCAGGCGCGGCGATCTTGGGGGCCACGCTGTACCAATACGACCAGCCCACCGTGGTGTCGCTTCGCGAACTACTGCTCGCCGTCGGGCCGGAGGTCGTCATTACCCATCCGCTGCACGATGTCCACCCCGACCACCGCGCAGTCGCCGAAACCCTCGTCGCGGCCCTGCCAGATGTCGTCATCTCCACAGGGCATCCACACCGGGTCTACATGGCTGACTCCTACAACAGCCTCACGCTCGATGGGCCCACTCCTGCGCACACCATCATCGACATCACCGATACCTACGGACAAAAACAACGCGCCCTCGCGGCGCACGCCTCCCAGCCAATCGGCGACCACTTCGGACCGATGGCCGAGGCACTCGCACGCCTCTGGGGAAGCCGGATCGGTGTGCGCCATGCGGAGAATTTCATGCCGCTGCCCGTACTCGGACATCTCCCAGCCGCGCTCACCCTATGATCAGAGCGCACCTCATCGTGACACACGCGCAGTTGCCCTACTGACAATCGACGCTCGCGCTGGCCCGATCAGGTCTTCCTGACGTCCCGAACTCCCAGCTACGGCAAAGTTCCAGCGCGATGGAGCGCCATTGCGCCCGTAGTTGTGGAAGTCCTGGCTTGCGGAGGCCGCACCACTGCTGTGGACGACGAGGTCCGCCGCCCGCGAAGCATGGGCCTGGACAGCGCCGCATAGTGGCGCAAGGTCGCTTCAGGAACTTGCGCGGTCGTACCACCACCGGATGCCTTAATCGCGGTCGCGACATCCGTCTTCTCGACCTGTCGGCATTCGGCGTACCTCCAGGTCGCCATCACCGTGATCACGTAGCGCGCAAGCTCCTTAGCGTAGCAGTCTCAACCGCCACCTCCGAAGTCCTCGAGCGACTGTCCGATTCAGAGACCCGTGTATTCCCGCAAGGGCCCGCATCGTGTCCGCCGCCGCATGAAAGACTATGAAATATCCGTTGATCAGCGGGGCGCACCCTGCGGAATCCATCAACATCTCGACTACAGCTACCCGCCCCCCTTCATTTCCTTGACAACGACTTCCGCACCTCGGTAGACAGGCATTGTTAGTCCTGAACCAAGGGGAAGCTGGGGCAAGACCTACATACACTAGCGATACTTTGCCGCACCGGGAAATCTGGGGCTGCGGACGCTTGTTCCGGACAATACCAGTCACAGCACGTCACATTGTTCACGCGCCGACGAGTCGTCGATCCGGCATTCGACACTGCCAGCGTGCGACTCCTTGCTATCGGCCAGTGTTCAAACTTGCTCCCAGTAAGTCTTTGTCTTTATTTCGGTCAGCTTGTGAAACAGAGGGGTTTGTTTTGCCTAGACTTATTCGACATGTCGCCTTACTAAGCGCTAGTGTCGTGGCGTCTCTTAGCTTCACGGTGGCGCTAAGCACGTCAGCTTCCGCCGACACACTGCCTGTCGAGGCGAATCGGTCCACAATGCCGGTGCAGCAACAGGAACAGCTGTGCGCGCAGCGCGCGGCCAAACTCGGGACACGCGACAATTACGAGTGCACCGTCGTGACGAGCAGCGGCGAGCTACCGACAAGCGCCGTCCCCGTGGGCGAGGATCCAGCGTCCGCACCACTGACCGCGCGTCGTTCCGGCGGCGATGCGTCACCGCAAGCGATCTCCCCTGCGTGCTTGCTCGGTGTCTCGAACCCGACACGGGCGATCTCCTGCTCCGACCGGAACTGGACCGTGACCCACTACCGAGAAGTCAACGGCGTGAAGACTCCCATCGGAACCGTGGACCTGAACATCAAGTCGTCGGCCGACTTCGAGGAAGGGCAGGGTTCCACACCAGCGTGGGACCTGGACGTCGAAGTAACGGTCACCAAGACATGGGGGACTCTCCAAGGAGGGACTGCCGGGAACTCGTGGACCGGGTGCTTCGGCCATCAGGACAAGTGCACGACATCGCGCCTGTCGGGCTCCAATGACGAGAACGAGCCGGTGGCGTTGCCTCCGAAGGCGAAGGTGACCAAGTGGTACACCCAGTATTCAGCGTCCATGACCAATAACCAGGTGCTTCCCATAACCGGAAACCTCGGCTCAGCTCTCGAATTGACCACGCCGGCGAACCCGGTGACGATCGCCGACCACTACGGCAACACTCTCTGGGGCCGGTGTGACAACGCCGAAACGAACCGCTATGGCGCCGGCTGCGTCGATGACAAAGGCCTCGCGTTCGTCATGTACAGCGCCACCGACAACGAAAAGGTCGGACCTGTCGCCGACCACGTCTACGACGCGATCCGCACCCTCCCCAGCCACTGGGGACGCCCTTATGCAGGAAAGCCCCTGACCAGGCTGACCGACTTGACCAAGATCGAAGCCAACCGTCGCGTCGCCTGCGGGGGCAGCCCAGCCCCATCCTGCGACGAGTACCCTCTGGCCTCGTCCTACCAAGGCGGCAACGGCGCCGCTCCCGGCGATCGTTCCACTCGCACTGTTCCCGCCGAGGCGAACAGCTCACAGGGGGGTCTGACCGCCGCCTACTTCGACTACTATCGCGTTCTTGACACAGATGAGTTCTACGTCCAGGCTATCAAGAAAGACGGATCACGAGCCTGGTAGGAACTTGAGGAGCTAGCCAGAAATGGCTGACGCGAACGAGAGTGTGGTACTGGAATTCCCCGTCCAGGACGGCCAGTACCACATTCGCGCTTCCCCCGGAATCGACAACGACTGGCCTGACTCCCAATTCGGATTATTCGTCGGCGAAGATAACTGGATCGCCGTTCTCTGCGGCACCCAGTACGGCAAGGTCCGACTGACCATCCAAGCTCTCGAGCAACCGCCCGCAGAAATCGACCAGAGCTGGGATATGGCAGCAGAAAAGACGCTTGACTGCCCCGCCGGCCACCTCACCGTGCAAGACCTCTACAGCAGCAGCGGACCGCAGCACTTCGAGGTTGCCCCCGGCTGGATCAGACTACGCATCTCGGCCCGGAATAGGGCTGCTGCCTTAGCGCGCCCAGAATTCGACCCGTCCCCTGTCGAGCATCATCTCATCCAAGTATGGCCTACTGCGTCCCAGCTGGAACCTATGCTCGTCTACGGCCCGGATGAGTTCGCGCGACACTACGAATAAATGCCACCAACCAGCCAAAAGCTGGCACCGCACGTGCACAGTGGGGCAGCTTTCACCGCTGGCTACGACAAAGGCACGCGGTGACACGAGCAGCGGTGCGGTGGGCGAGGTGACCGCCCTGCTGAGCCACGACGACATGGCGATTCGATGGGCACTCGCCGAACGGCCGGATCTGCCTTTAGATGCCCAGCAGCGGCTGGCGGCCGATCACATCCTCGGTGTCCGTGCGGGCCTGGCCGTCAACCCCGTGGTGGCGGAGCCGATCCTGCGCAACCTGGCGAACGACGAGTCCGCGGACGTACGGCGAGACCGTGGCGTACAACCCGTCGGTCCCGCTGGACGTGCTCACGCACCTAGTCGAGTCGACCAGGATCGGATCGGTCCGGTTGCCCCGCGTCATGGCGGCGACCGATGAGGAGCTACGCAACCTCACCGTGCACCCTGACCCGCGGTCGTGGGATCTAACGAAGGTGGACGCACGGGCATTCGCCAGGGCCGCGCTCGACCTCGTTGACCACATTCGGTGTGCGTCATGTGGGTGGCTACCGAAAAAGACACCTGTAAATGCGGCGCGGTTCAGCTGGGAATGCGAAATGAGTTTGAGTCAGGCGCCAGCTAGATACCGTGAACTGACAACCATCACCAGAATTGGCAGCGCCCTGACACAACGCTCGTCCGCCGATGTCATCGGGTGCGATCCGGCCTCGACCTGCATAGGTCACTATGGCTGATGCGGAGACTCATCGAGAATGGCCTCATCAGAGCCGGCGAGCTCGGCGAAGTGCCCGGTCACCGACAGGGACTCCGGCATCAGCTAAAAGGCTGCCACCCTGGAAGGACGCTTCAACTCAACGGCCTTCTTTCTGGTCCAGGTGCACCCACGTCCTCCTACTCCGCGGCATTCGAACGTCACCCGAACTGTGACGCTGAGATCAGGATCAGGCACAGCTATCGGGATAGTCAACGTAGCGTCACGGACCATCAAATTCGGTCCCGAAGTGCCCACCTGGACGCCGCCAACGACAACGGCCGCAGCATCGTCCAGGTCGTCGTCAGCGCCTGAGATGCCCATCCAATGCACGTCGACTTGCCCCCTCCTCAGGGCCTGCAGTTCGACTAATGTGCAACTGTTGCCGGGCATCTCGACAGTGATCACCATCGGCGAGGCGCCAGGCGCGATACAGTCCAGTCACTTCCTCACTACGCCTCGGAATTCGTGCCAGCGCCCAGGGCTGGGTGGAGCAGGGTCACCAGTTGTCTTTGAGGATTGTGCCCGCCGTGGTGCGGGCCGCACGCAGCCGAAGCCTTAGCCCGCGGCGCTGGCCGATCTTCTTGATCAGCTTCGTGTAGACCCTCTCCACCTGCCAAGTCAGGTCGCCAGAGAAACCGTTGCGGACCCTCAGATAGCCGAGGAGGTCTGCGGCAAGTCGGGCCGCCTGCTCCAGGTCGCCACCGCGGCGTTCCCACTCGATCCGTGCCAAGCGAAGTTCAACGATCGGCTCGAGGTCGTAGTCGTTGACGAGGCCATCCGTCTCGGCTATGACCAGGTCGACGTACTCGTTCGCCTTGGTGATATCTCCGGACTCGCCGAGGACGTGGGCGTAGTCGATGACCACGGCCCGGGTCCACCGGTTGTCGAGATCCAGCTCGTCATATCCGGACAGGACGTTTTCACACACCTCAAGGCAGTCGTCTATCGCGCCGGCTCGCCTCAGCCACCCGGCTTGCTTAATCTTCAGCAGGACGACTTGGTGGTCGCTCTCGCCCACGAGCAGAGAAGCGTCGGCGATCAGCTCTTCGAGGAGCGCCGACGCCCGTTCCGGGCGGCCGGCACCACCCATCCCGTCCGCCGCATGTGCCTGTTCCACGATCGAGTCCAGCCGCCGGACCACATCTCCCGCAGGATCAAGAACCCACGACAGCCTCTCTGTCCGGGCCAGCGGGACGGGAGTGCCGTGCTCTACGTGGTCTTCGACGCTGGGCGCTCGTTCTTCCGGCCCGCAGGTGCCAGTGGCGGAGTTCCGCCCAATCAGGACCGGCCGGATGCCGCCGGTCGCCTTGCGGCAGGGCGCTGGCAGTCCGCGACGGGTGAGTCGGGTCTGCAGCTGCTTGCAGACGTACTCCGCGTCGAGGAGGTCGGGGCCGCCGGGTGCGCCGTGCCGTAACAGCTCGATCAGCTCGCCGGTGAAGGCGGTGTACCGGGCACCGACGGGTGCGTCAGCGCGAGTGTGGGCTGGTGTCGCGGCGAGCACAAAGGTCCGTTCCGGCTCGGGCAGCTGCTGAATGAGACCTTCCTGAGGCTCCCCTCCGAGCGCCGCGCGGCCCGCGTAGCAGCAGTCCAGAATCAGGATCCGCTGCCGCGCGGGCGAAGCGTCAATCTCCGCGAGCAACGCCGCACATGGAATGGCCGTCCAGGCCAGGAGATCCGGTGACGTCCCAGGCAGACTCAAGTACAGCTCGCCAGCGTGATCGAGGTGGCCGTGGCCCGCGTAGTACACGACGAGGAGATCGGTCGCGGTGGCACAGGCCTGCCGCACCGCGTCGCCGACCTCGGGCATCTCCTTGTCGATCACCGACGTGATCCTGCTCGAGGCAAGGAAACCGTGCCCTTCGAGCGAGAGCTCGAAGGCGAGGTCATGGATGTTCGTACGGATCGAGGGCACGTTGAGCAGCTCGTGATCGGCGAAGCGGCTGCTCCCGACCAGCACCGCCGAGGAGGAGGCGGAATGTGGGACGTTCATGCCTTGTCTTCGGGGTACACGACCGTCGACACCACGTCGGCGAGCTGGTCTCCGGTCAGGTTTTCTGTTTCGACCTCGACCGTCCGGCCGTCGGGACCGGTGACCTTGATGCGCACCTTGGGGCGACGGGCGACGAGCCAGTCCGCCATCAGCTTGACGAACAACGTAGCGGTTCCACCGGCCCCGAAAACCACGACCAGCACGTCAGAGACACCACCGAGCTTTCCCGACTCCCGGGGCGGCGCCGGTGTGCGTACCGAGCCGCGGAAGCCGGGAGCAGTCCGAAACCAGTCGTGGAGGAACCGCCGTTCGGCATCGAACTGAACGCCGTCGAGAATCGTGATCTCCGCTGCTTGCCCCATCGTCGAACTCCCACCGCAGTGCGTCTTCAGTCAACTCCGGAGGGTAGCGCGTCCCGGCTTAATTGGGCTCTGCTTAGGGCAGTGAAACGGCTCGCCGGCACGGCTTTGTACAGCGCCGAACTTCGATGGGAGTAAGCATCTTCGGCGTCGAGGATCAGCCCCATCGACACCCGTCGCCGGGACTCGCCCTGGCTTGAACCGGTGTCTCCTCGGGCTTCGTCCCTCATCTTGTGTGATGACCTTCACGGCTCTTCATCGGGCAGTCGGGCCGACCCCGGACCGCTGAGCGACGATCTCCTCACCGAGCCGTGGCCTCGGGTGTCACCGAGTCGAGTGACCTCGACTGGAAGTCCGAACTGCCGCCCGCGAAGGGACTGGCGCAGACCGACGTCCCCAAAGACGTTGCGGCGATGGTCAACAGCGGTGGCGGTGTGATCGTGTTCGGCGTGCGCGAGTCGCAGAAGGCCGCGGTCAGCCGGGTTGACGTAGGTGTGTTTGACGAAACCTACGAGCGTTCGCTGCGTAGCGTGGCGATCACCGCGATCTCTACGCCGGTCTTCGGTCTGAACGTGCACAGTCTCGGCTCTGAGGGCGAACGGGCTGTGATCGCCCGGGTCTGCGCCGATGGGTCGCAGTGAACATGTCGATGGAAGGTCGTTCTACCTGGAAGGAGTCGTGGATCAGCATCCACCACGACGGCTCGATTACTCTCGCGGCCGCCGCCGGCGGGCACCCGTCACGTGGCGGCGAATCACTCGAAGGCCGGCAGATCAGATCGGCCGCTCTCGAGGGCGCGATCGCAGACCTGATGGCTCATACGCACGACCGCGGAAGCGACAAGTACAACGAGTATGACATTCGGGTCGGGATCGAATGGGGAGGCGACACGCCACTCACGATCCTGACCACGGACAACATGGGCTTTGACTACGACGGTGTGTCGATTCCTCTTCACCGGTACACGCCCGTCGAGACGACTGTGAACGCGCCGGCGTCCTCGGTGGATTTCTACTGGCACGTGCACGAGCTCGCCGAGGACTGTCTGAATCGGGGTGGCATCTCGAACGTAAAGATGGTTCACCCGCCTGCGCGCGACGACCAGACATCCAGCCAGACGTAGCTCCAGCGGTCCGACAACGCGTCGCCACGACCGGAACTATCCACAGGCAGTCGACATCAAGCGCGGACAGCTTTCTCGGCCGATTCGCCCTGTCGGGTCTGTCCCCACGAACGCACGCTAGGCGGCATGAGAGTGCGTCGACTCGACCGATGTTGAGCCCAATTCCTCAGGGGAGGATGTGGGTGTCACAAAGGCAGCTTCGATGACAGCGAGCGGGAAGACGAACTATCTGCCGCCGACAGCGAGATCGCGCACTGTGCGACCAGTTCGCCGGCACCACAGAACCCTGAGCCACGCCTGCGCCGTCGGTTCAAATGCGGTGCACGCCAATGTCAGGAAGACTTCCCCAATAGACGCGCCGGATCGCACGCACATGTGGCCGGTCCCACGCTTCGAGGCGCTGGAGTCGAGCCCGGTCAACCCCTGTCTCAGGAACACGGCGGACTGTACGGCAGCTCAGCCGACACGAACTTGTCCCACATCTCGCGAGTGAGTGTGCTCCCCGTGATGGCGCAGATGCTGTGCACGGCTTGGGGCACGGTCATGTCCCACAGCCGCACGGTGTGGTCATGGCTGCCAGTGGCGAGAGTGGCGCCATCGGGGCTGAACTCCACCGCGTTGACGTCGGCCTGGTGACCGGTGAGCGGCTGACCCGACTGCGTCCGGTCGGCTGTCCGCCAGAGCCGCACGGTGTTGTCGCTGCTGCCACTGGCCACCGTGTGACCATCCGGGCTGAACGCAACCCCCAAGACGGGGTTGGTATGGCCGACAAGGGGTTCGCCGAGCGGTGTGGCGTGAGCAGGATCGCTGACGTCCCACAGCCGCACCTGCTCGTCGTCGCTGCCGCTGGCCAATGTCCGCCCATCCGGACTGAACGCAACCCGGCGTATGTCGTCCCGGTGCCCTTTGAGGGGTCCGGACAGCAACGTGGGCTTAGCCGGATCGGAAATGTTCCACAACCACACCGAGACGTCGCTGTATTCGGTGCCCGTCGCCAGAGTTCTTCCGTTCGGGCTGAACGCCACCGCCAAGGCGTTGGCGTCCGGTCCGATCACGATCCGGGACAGCAGCACGGGTTTGGCCGGGTCGGCGACGTCCCACAACCGCACGGAGTTCTCGTCCTTCACATCGCCACCGGTGACCAGGATGCGGCCGTCCGGGCTGAACGCCATCGACCGGACGCCGTCGGCATGCCCGGTGATCGGCGCGCCGATGGGCGCCGGGCGGGCCGGATCGGTGACGTCCCACAGCCGCACGGTCCGGTCGCCACCGCCGGTGGCCAGCACGCGGCCATCCGGACGGAACGCCAAGGCGTTGATGTCGTCCTGGTGGCCGGTGAGCGGCCGGCCCAGCTGCTGCCGATCGGCCAGCGTCCACAACCGGACGGTCCGGTCGCCGCCGCCGGTGGCCAGGATGCGCCCGTCAGGGCTGAACGCCAACGCCTTGACTTCCCCCGTATGTCCAGTTAGGACAGTGTCGGGTATGTTCCACAGCCTTACCGCCCGGTCGCCACTGGCAGTGGCCAGGATGCGGCCGTCCGGGCTGAACGCCATCGACCGGACGCCGTCGGCATGCCCGGTGATCGGCGCGCCGATGGGCGCGGGGCGGGCGGGGTCGGTGACGCCCCACAGCCGCACGGTGTAGTCATCGCCGCCGGTGGCCAGCGTCCGCCCGTCGGGCCCGAACGCCAACGACCGGATTGCGCTGGCATGCCCTGTGATCGGCCGGCCCAGCGCCACCGGGCGAGCCGGGTCGGCAACGTTCCACAGCCGAACTGTCCGGTCGTTGCTCGCGCTGGCCAGCGTCCGTCCGTCGGGACTGAACGCCACCGAATGGACAGCCCCGGTGTGTTCGGTCAACGGTGGCCCGAAGGGTTTGGCTCGGTCCGGCGCGGCGACGTCCCACAGTCGCATTGTCCGGTCATCGCCGCCGGTAACCAGAGTCCGGCCATCAGGACTGAACGCCACGGAGTGGGTGTCGGTGTTGTCGGCCACCGGTGGGCCGAGGGCCGTGGGCCGGGCGAGGTCGGTGACGTTCCACAGCCGTACGGTCCGATCGTCGCCCGCGCTGGCCAGCGTCCGCCCGTCAGGACTGAACGCCAACGACCGGATCGTCCTGGTGTGCCCCGTGATCGGCGGGCCGAGCGCCTCAGGGCGGGCTGGGTTGGTGACGTTCCACAGCCGCACCGTGTTGTCGGCGCCGCCAGTGGCCAGAGTGCGGCCGTCCGGGCTGAACGCCAGCGCACGGGTTGCTTCGCCGTGACTGATGGTTTCGTTCAGTAGCACCGGGCGGGCCAGATCGGCGACGTTCCATAACCGCACGAGTCTGTCACCGCTGCCGCTGCCGGTGGCCAGCGTTCGCCCATCGGGACTGAACGCCACCACGCTGACGTCCTTGGCGCCCGAGGGCAACGTGGCGGACAGCGGCGCGTTCGCGTCGACGATCAAGTGGGTGCCCGTGTCCGGATCCGCCGGACGCATGCGGTGGGCGACGAGATCGAGCTGGGCCGCCAGCGACACGTCGATGGTCCGTATCCGGTTCGCCTCGGCGGTGACCTTGTTGAAGATCGCGGCGTCGCGTTGTTCCTGGGCGATGTCGCGTTGCTGGAAGGCGTAGACGGCGGCACTGGACGCGACAAGGCCGAGAACGGCCAGCATGGTGACCGCGGTTCGACGGACTCTGGCCCGCCGGCTTTCGTGCCGGATCGACGCGCTGAGGAAGGCCGCTCCGAGCGGTGTGAGGGCGGCGCGGTGCTCACTCCTGGACTGCCACCCCCTCGCGATGGCCAGCCGATCGCCGCGATACAGCGATCCGACCGGTTTCCCTTCTCTCTCCCACTGTTCGGCGGCCTCGATCAACTGCTGCCGGATGACCTGATCGTTGCGGCCCGTCTCGATCCAGGCGCCGAGCCGCGGCCACGCCCGCAGCAACACTTCGTGGGAAAGCTCGACGGCGTTGCCGTCCAGCGTGACCAGACGTTTCTCGATCAGCCAGCCGAGAACTGTCTCAGCGGTCCGCGGTGCTTCGAAACCTTTGACAAGGTCTGCCGGATCCGCGCGCCGCCTGGCAGGCGGCGCGTCGTGCCTGACCACGACCAGGTGCATGAGGATGTGCTGGAAGATCATGCGCTGCTCGGCCGTGGAACAACGCGCGTAGGCCTCGTCCGCGGTCGCCACGATCGCGCCTTGGATCCGCCCGGTCCGGTCGTAATCCGCCAAGGTCAGCTTGTCGTCCGTGCGCCGCTGCCAGGTGACGGCCAACGCGTGGGCCAGCAGTGGGAGCCCGCCCGCATCCGGCCCGATCTCATGCAGGAGGACCTCGACCAGACTCGGCTCGACGTCGACGCCGATCTGCTGAGCCGGCCGCTCGATGGCCGCTCGCAGCCCGGCCGGAGTCATCGCCTGGAGGTTGAACTGGCTTGCCGGCAGGAAAGCTGCGAGCTGATCGTCAGCGAGGCAGCGGTCGTAGAAGTCGCCCCGCAACCCGAGAACCGCACGCATCGCGATCAGTGCGGCGATGAAACGCCGCCGCTCGGCCTCGTCGGCGCACAGGGTGAACACCTCTTCGAACTGATCCACCACGATGACAGTCCCGTCAGGCAGCTTGCTTGCCAGCAGGGCAGGATCAGATCCGACCGCTGAGAGCACGCCGTCCACGCTGTCGTCGATGAGCTGTGCGACCTGCTGTGCCAGTGTCTCGCAGAGCTCCTTCGCCGGGGTGAGCAACAGCCATGGGCGTCCACTGTCGGCTACCGCGGTTATCACGCCTGCTCGAAGCAGCGACGACTTGCCGGAACCGGACGGTGCGACGACGAAGACCGGCCCGCTGCGGTGATCGATCTTGTCCATCAACACCGACAGGGTTGCCTCGCGGCCGAAGAACCACCGCGCTTGGTCGGGTTGGAACGCACGCAGACCCGGATAGGGGCAGACGTCCTCCGGCCACTCCGCCTGGCTGACGTCGGGCGGGTACGGGTCGTCCGGCAGGCAGATCCACCCCACCGTCTCCGTTTCCTTGACCCGGATGCGTTTGGGCCGATAGCGGGTCTCATCGGCAGCGCTGTGCCAGACCACTTCACGGAACAACCAATCGGAGGTGATCATCGCGAGCACGCCGGCCGACCCGGCGAGGGCGTCCTTCAACGGCGACGCGTCGAGCAACCGGAACGTGTGGTTGATCGCGACGCCGGTCGCGCCGTGCGCGTCGAGCAGAACTTCCCCAGCGTGCACCGCCATCCTCAGCCGGATCTGCTCGCCGGTCCCGTGCGCCCGGTTGTGCCTGCTCAACGCTTTCACCAGGCGACCGGGCACCTGCTCGACGAACAGCTGCTTCGGAACATCCGCCGGTGCCAGAAGAAGCACGCCGTCACCCCGGTCTTCGCGATGGCAGGCGCTCCAGTGCGAGCCGAGCGCATGAGCCAAGGCCGCATAGAGGGCGTTGCGTACATTCCTCTGTTCCGGGTTCTTCCGGCCGCTGAATTGCTCCACGTCCACAACCAGAACAGTGCGATGCAGCGCATCAGACGACACGAAACCTCCGCAGATCACGTCACTCGGCCAAAGATGCCGCCATAGTCCCCGCAGCCGCACAGAGCCTGATGAGCTTTCACTCGTTCGCGTGAACCGATTGACGTTCAGTGGGGCGGAAAGAGACGGGCTATCTCCTGGATCGTGTCGGTCATGTGGGGCGATGTCAGCCATCCGGGTCGGTGGCCGTGCGGGTGGACTTTGCCGGGCAGGAGCCGCAGGTCGGCGATGGCGGAGACGCGGTAGGTGCGTGGCCAACCTGGCCTTGCCACAGTGCCTCCGCGGTGGAGAGCAGGTGCGGCACCGCGTAGCCGAGCACCTCGAATCCGACCGACAACGCCTCAGCGCGAACCCCGCCCCGGCAGGGGTGCACTCATCGGCATGAGCGGACGTCGGCGAGTCAACGCGAGCGGTGCTTATGGTGGGAACGATCGATCCAATGCGCGATGTCCGCGCAGGGGTCGGCATCGAGGCGCGTCGACGACGGATCCGACAGTGATGGTCACTTATTGATCGATCTTCTCGGCCGATACCGGGTACCGGCTGCCGCGACACCGATTGCGACTGGCCAGTTGTCACGGAGAAACGCGGTCACACCGGACGAACAAACACAATCACACACCACTTCGTTGGCACACGTGCCGTTGCCACTCGTAGTCGCGAATGGTTCACGGCAATGACTACCCATCGGTACACGATGAGCAGCGAGCAACGTTGTGCACTACGTAAAGGGCGTCCTATCTCTCTACGAGATACTCGGCCATGTATCCACATCGGACTTTACCGCGCAACGAAGGGCGGAGACGAGGTACGGCCAGTCGAAGGTGGCCAGACCGTCCTCGGCGCGGGTGGTGATCGTGTCCGGGTCGAGCAGCGTCACACCGGCCTTCGTAAGTCGGGCGACGCTGTCCGCGTACGCGGGATGGCGACGGAGGACGGGTTTGACACACGGAGCGGCGACGATGGGGACTTCAGCGCCGAGCATCTCGTTGAGCACACCCAACGCGAACGTATCGCTGATACCCGCTGCCCACTTGTTCGTCGAGTTGAAGGTCAATGGCGCGACCAGAAGGGCCTCGGCTCGCGGTAGTGACTTTTCCCGCTGGTGGGGTGGCCGCGGTTGTACCCGCGTGACGCATCCCGTGGCTGCTGCCAGATCGTCGAGGTCGATCCACGAGGCTGCTGTCGGTGTCGCGATCACACACACAGCCCAGCCGTCGGCGGACAGCTGGGGAATGAGTTCCTCGAGCCGCAGCACCGGCGGTGCGGCCGAGGTCACCAAGTAGAGACACCGGCGAGCGGGGGTCATACCGCGGCCCCTGCTCGCAATGCGAGACCACGGAGAGCTGGCAACTGTTGGCGGCGCTCACGGGCCAGCAAATCCGCGATCAGCGATCGTGCGTTTGGGTTGGTACGGACCAGTTCGGGAGCTACACGCTCGGTCTCTAGCAGGTGGATCACTGCCTGTGGGTCCTCTGCGAGCTGCGTGTGCGCCCACGCGCTGTCCAGGTGGAACTGAGCCTGGCGGCCGTTCAAACCGGCCGGTAGTGCGGTGATGTCCAGTTGCTCTGCTGTCGCGAGTGCGCGACGGGGGTCGTGCAGAGTGACCGCCACTGACGTGCGGTGGATCAGCACGTTCGACGGACCGAACGCGGTCCACCCGATGTTGCCGTCAACGCCGAGCCGCTGCGCGAGTTCATCAGCGTGGTCGAGTCGTTCGCTCGCTTCGGCGTCGTCGGCGCGGCGCGCGGCGATGACTGAGCTAATGAGGGTCAACGCGCCCCGCCAGGTCACACTCTGCGGGTCCTGACCTCGCAGGGCGGTGGCGGCGGAGACCGCTGTCTCTTCAGCGTCCTTGATCTGCTCGGAATCGTTCGTTCTGCTCGTGCGCAAGAGAGCGCAAGCTCGTTGATACGCCGCCGCGGCGAGGCCGAAGGTGTCCTCAGCCTTCTCTGCCGCTACGCGCGCCAGCTCAGCTGCGGCTAGACCCGTCTCACCGTCGCCCCTTTTCGTAGCCAGCTTGGCGGTCAGGATCGCCACGCTGCACTGGAGGCCGAGTGCTTCCCGCCGTCTCCGCGCCGGCCCGTTGGCTACTAGAGCGTCGGCAGCCTCACTGACCGACGGCAATCGCTGGGCGACATCGGCATAACGAGCGGCCTGATATTTCCGACGGAGATCGGCAACTTGTGCCGACACCCTCGTGTGGTCCATCCGATGACGCAGCGGCTCCTCGGTGCCGGCGCCTGGCACTTGGTCGACGGGAATCCCGCCGGTGATCAAGGCCGCGTCCGCTATGACCTCGCGCCGTGTCGCCGAGGGTCGCCTGGTGACAAGCTCTGCCTCTGCCGGGTTGAGGAGGATATCCAGTTCGTTGAGAGATACCTGAAGCAGCTTCGCTATGCGCGGACGCCTCCAGGGCTGCGGCGTCAGCGTTCCGCGCTCCCAGCGCCCGACCGTCGAGAGCTCCACCTTGAGCTGCCGGGCGAAGCTTTCCTGGGTGAAGCCAAGGGCCTCGCGCCGAGCCGCAAAGGCCGTTCGCTGGATACCCATGATCGTCACCTTGCCTCGTCGGTCGCCTGTAACGATAACCGGCTGCGGGTCAAGGCCGGTCACCTGCTCGACAAGCTACATCCATTCGGACCACCACCTTCGAGCAGCATCTGCGCAGGTCAGGGAGGCGGCACCGCATCGCCGCCGCGTATCTGCACCAGTTCCACCGCTCTGGATGTCGTTAGTGGGAGCGCAGCGGCCGACTGTTCCCTCTGCTACAGCTGACCGATTTCACTCACTGGGCCACTTTCACACCCGACCCGGTGAACGCCGTGCTATCGACTGGCCCAATGGCGTCCTGCCCATTCCCTGGTCGGGGCGGGCGACGCCTCATGCACGCCTCATGAACGACTTACTCACGCTCTGGATCACGCTGATCACGCCGCGTTGACTAAGTCGTGGTGTGCGGCGGAAGGCACCTCCCGCCCCTCGACCTTCCGCCGCAGACCACACCCACTTCTCGTCTGACGAGACGCGCGGCCCGCGTTCACGGTGAAAGGATCTTGGCACTCGCGATGTACGACACGGAGATAGCCGGACAGACCACCGCCCACCCGGCGAACCCCGCAATGGCCGATTCCGCGCCGGCAAGTCACCAGGTCTGCATCGAGCACACCTTCGAAACCGCGCACCGGCTACCGCATTTGCAAGGTAAGTGCACCAGCCTGCATGGGCATTCCTGGCGGGTCGCGGTGTCCGTGTTCGCTCCCGCCTTGAGTGCCGACGGCACCGTCGTGGAGTTCGGTGTCCTCAAAACCGGAGTCCGGCAGTGGATCGACACCCATCTTGATCACGGAACCATGCTCGGCGTCCGGGACCCGCTCGCCGTGCACCTTTACACCGCGGGGTCCAAAGTTTTCCGCTTCGGCGCAAATAGCTGTGAGACGGTCGACGACGCGGAACTGCTGGCTACCGACCTGCCCTGGCCGACCGTTGAAGCGGTCGCGGTGTTGCTGCGCCGAGTGAGCCAGTCCGTGCTCCTCGCGTTGCCGTGCGCTCCCGAAGCCCGGGTCGGCCGGGTGTTCGTTCGTGAAACGCACCTCAACACCGCGATCTACGGCCCGGTGGACGCGCCGTGAAACTTCCCGCTGTGTCCGATGTAGACGGCGATCTCGTGGTCAACGAAACATTCGGCCCGACCTTTCAAGGGGAGGGGCCAAGCACGGGTCGTTACGCGCGCTTCATCCGTCTGTTCGGCTGTCACCTGTCATGTGCCTGGTGCGATACCCCGCAAACCCATGACGCCACCCGCTACGACCTCGCTGCCGAGCAACGGACTCTCCCGATCGAGGACATCTTAGCCTGGCTTGCCGCCGATCCGGCCGATCTGCTGGTGATCACGGGTGGCGAACCGCTGCTGCAGTCGCGCGCCGTGGAACGGCTGCTGTGCGCGGTCCGGGAGCACGCGCTCGCCACCGATATCGAGGTCGAGACCTCGGGCACTATCGCGCCTACGGGCGTGCTCACCTCGGCGGTGACACGGTTCAACGTCTCGCCGAAGCTCGCCCATTCCGGGCTGCGTCGCCGTCAACGCATCCGTGCCGCGGTGCTGCGCGACCTCGCCGGCACCGGGAAGGCTGTGTGGAAGTTCGTCGTCCAGCAGGTCGACGACTTGGACGAGGTCCAGGAGCTGGTCGACACCTACGGCCTTCATCCGGTCTGGATCATGCCGGAGGGCACGGACAGTTCCACTGTCCTGGCGCGGATGCGGGTGCTGGCCGATCCGGTGCTGGCGCGCCGGTGGCACCTATCGGCCCGGCTTCACACTCTGTTGTGGGAGAACAGTCGTGGCCGCTGACATCACCACGTCCGGGCTCAGTGATCCGGACTTCGCGTACGACACCGCGCGTCACCCCCTGCCTTCACCCAAAATGAGGGGGCTCCGGTGAGCCAACCCAGCAGCCTGCCTGTCAGCCCACAGCGACCTGACCGTACTTCCACACTCGCCGCGGCCCACGCCGCGATGAATCTCGCGGTGGAGCATGTCCTTCGCCATCCTCCACGCCAGATCCGCTACAAGGGCGACCGTGACCCTGTGTCCGAGGTCGATGACACCGTCGAACAGCTGGTACGTCAGCACTTGACCAGCGGGGACGTTACCGAGGTCGGGTTTCTCGGCGAGGAGACCGGCGCGATCGGAAACCGTGACACCTACTGGGTCCTCGATCCCATCGACGGCACGATCAACCACCAGCACGGCAACCCGCTCTGCGCGATCGCCCTCGGCCTCGTCCACCACGAGCAACCCGTGCTCGGGGTCACCGCTCTGCCGTTCCTCGGACACCGATACTCGGCGACCGAAGGCCATGGAGCGTTCCGTGGCGACGAACCGATCACGGCCTCGAGCACCGACCGGCTCGACAAGGCCCTGATCGGGTTCAGTGACTATGGCAGCGGCAATGACACGGGCTTGCGTGACGTCCTGTGCGCTTCCCTGGACCACGCCATTACCGCACGCGCGCAGGGACTTCGCCGGTTTGGTTCCTCCGCGCTCGACTTGGTGTGGGTGGCCGACGGAACCCTCGACGCCTGTGTCCTGCTCGGCAACCGCACCTGGGACACCGCAGTCGGAGCCGTGATCGCCCGTGAGGCCGGAGCCCTCGTTCTCGACTCCGACACCAGCCCACATTCCGTGCGTTCCCGTTGCGCCATCGCCACCAGCCCAGGACTACGCGATGACCTCATGCCCCTACTGCAACTTCTATGGGGAACCCGGTTCTGGCCCAGCCGCGACCAGACCAGCCGCAGCAACGTCGCCGACGCGTCGGCGGACGGCAGCGGCCCCACCTCCAGGGGCGACACACCAACTTCCAGCCCTGCCATCACGTAGAGACGCCCACCGCGGAACACAACACAAGGCGGTGGTCCTCCCGGCCCATTGTCGAGAACGCCGAGGTAATCCTTTGTTACAAGCCACGTCACTACCCTCCGCGCTACTCGCAGAGTTGCGCATCTTCCGGCGGCACAGTCCGAGCATGCTGGACGACGACCTGCCAGGCCTCCGGCTTCGCCGATTGGCCGGAGGTCGCAAGAATCGGACCTTCGCCTGGGACGGCCCTGCCGGTGAGATCTGCCTCAAGCTGTACTCCGCCGGGAACCGTGATCGCGCCATCCGTGAGTATCGGGCTCTTCTCCATCTCGCTGACTCAGGGATCACGGCGGCACCGCAGCCGCTGTGGCATGACCCCAACCCGGAACTCCCGGCGGTCGCCACGACCATGCTGCCCGGTCAGGCGGTTCCCGAACTCGACGAATCGGTCAGCGCACTGCGCGCAGTGGTCGGTGTTCTCGCCGAACTGCGCAGAGTCCCGGTTGGGCCGTTCGCAGACACCCCACGAGTCGGTGCGGCGAAGGACATCGTGCATCGGCTCATGGGCACGTGGTCCGGCCAACTCGACGATCATGCCGACGATCCGCACACCTACGACATGCGCCTGCTCCTGGACGCGTGGAGTGAGTGCGGTGCCGCCGCGACACTCCTCGACCCGGCACCAAGGATCTTCTCCCGAGGCGACTCCAACTTGTCGAATTGGCTCTGGGACGGAACCAGAGCCCGAGTAGTCGGCTGGGAGTTCGCTGGCTACAGCGAAGCCGCCTACGACGCCGCGGACATCATCGAGCATCCCAGCGCCCGTGCCATCGACGACGCCCGGTGGATCTCCGTGCTGCCTCACCTCCGCGTCCATGACGAGGACAGCCGCCGGCGGTTTCTCGCCGCCCAGCGCACCGTCGCACTCCACTGGCTCAGCGTGCTGTGGCACCGCCGCGTCGCCCGACCCGACGAGTTCGAAGCCCAACGCACACGGGTGCGGGACCTTCTGCACCACGACTTCCTGTGAGGAAGAACGTTGCCTCAAGACCCTCGTCTCGTACTGGAAGCCCACGTGGGCAGCGCCGCGAATGCCGGGTGGATCGCCGAGCACTTTGGCCCTAGCACCTCGCAGACCGCCTCGGGAAGGGGCCTCGAACACCACGTACCCGACAACCGGACGAGCTGATGATCCATAGCAGCCGGACTAGCGATGAATCCGATTCTGCCCGTCGGCCTCGGGGCTGTCCTGCTGCTGGCCGGCGCGGTGCTCGCCGTGCGAGCCCGCGCTCACCGGCGACGTCGGCGTTGGCGAGCCCGCCCGGACTCGGTTGCGAGTATCACCGCCCGCGTGACGACCGAGCGCCAGCAACCCGGCCCGGCCTGGCCCGCGCACGACCGCGACGGCCAACCCGCTACAGCGGATCGCGACCAGCCGACGCTGCAGCTGCCCCGCGTTCTTGCACCGCATGCGCGACAGAGGCCAAGCCCTCGGTCTCGACCGGACCGGCGCCGAGCTGCCGCTCCTGGTACGTCGGACGACGCGGATACCGCCACTTCGGATTCAGGCCCGCACGCACTGAGGTAGGCGACCAAGCCCAGCACCTCTCGCGGCGTGGGGTCTCCGGGCGTGGCAAGGCGGCCGCTAGGTGAGCCTTCCGCCAGCACTCGTCGCTCACCCCGGACGCGGGCCGCCCGCGCTCCGTAGTTGACGGCTCCTTTGTAGACAGTTCAGCCCACTCTTCTCAGACGGGAAAGACCGCTTCGTGAACAGAAAGACCCTGTCGTTCGCAGCAGCCGTGACGGCGAGCATCGCCGCCGCGCTGACCGCCCCCGCGACGCCGGCCGTCGCCGACACGCCACCGCCGCAGGCCGAACCGATGCTCATCGGTGGTCACCCGGCCGCGACCGCGCCGCCGGGGATCGCCTCGCTGCAGTACGACGCACCCAAACACGGTGAGAAGTACATCGACTACCACACCTGCGGCGGCGCGCTGGTGTTCCGTGGCTGGGTGGTCACCGCCGGGCACTGCGTTACCGATCCGTCCGCGGGTCCGGGGGCCAGGTCGTCGCTGATCGGGCGGTTCAACGCTGACCCCGCGCCGATCCCGACCGCGGACAAGCAGTTCCACATCCGAACCGGCAGCCTCGACCGGCTCTCCGGTGGCGAGACCGCGACCGTGACCAAGGTCGTGGTTCACCCCGGCTGGAAATGGGGAGACGGCGCGCCGAAGAGCAAGGTGTACGACGTCGCCATGCTCAAGCTGGACCACTTGGTTCAGGAGCCGACCGTGCAACTCGCCCGCGTCGATGCCCGGCGCGGTGCCGATGCCACGGTCTACGGCTGGGGTGTGACCGAGCCCGACAGCGCCAGGGACGGCCTGCCCAGGCGCCTGCAGCAACTCGAGACCCGGGTTATCTCACCGTCGCGCTGCGCCGAGGCGTTCATCGCCGGCGGCGAAGTCTGCACCAACAATCCCAGCGGAACCGACGGCAGCTGTTACGGAGATTCCGGCACGCCCGCCATGGCCACCATCGACGGCGTTCCTCAGCTCGTCGGGATCGCCAGCCGATCCGCCGACCCCAAGTTCTGCGGCGTCGAGCCCGACGTCTTAACCAGCGCTCCGGAGCTGCGGGACTGGATCTACCACGTCGCTCGCACCGGCAACGCCACCTAGCCCTAAGCCTGAGGGTGCCGCGCCCTTCCACCCGTGGGCGCGGTACCCCCAAGGGCCCGGCACGACATTCACCTTCCGAGACATCAAAACACATGAACGACGCCACCAGAACACCACCGGCCACCGGCCACCGGTGGCCGACACCGGACTTCCCTCACATCGAGGTACCCAGCTCGGCTCAGAGGCTCGTCCGGCGCAGCTGGGCAACGGGCTCCGACGCTGTCCCGGGCCGCCCGCACGATCCCTTCGTTCGTGTCGCCGCCGCGCGCGATACTTCAGGCCACGCTGGACGACCTGGCCGAGGTCGGCTACACCGGCCTGACGATCGACCGGGTCGCCGCCCGCGCCGGCACCAACAAGACGGCGATCTATCGCCGCTGGCCCAGCCGTGCCGCCCTGGCAGTGGCCGCGAACCACCATGTCGCGATGGCCGACGAACTGCCGGACACCGGAGACCTGCGCGCGGACGTCCTCGCGCTGTTGCGCGGAGCGGCCCGGCGGATCGGTTCCCCGCACGGGGAACTCCTGCACATCCTCGCCGCCGAGATGGGCAACGAACCCGAGCTCATCCGGGAGGCCCGCGAACAAATGCTCGACGCCGGCCTAGCCCGGTGGCTGACCGTCCTCGGCCGGGCGATTGCTCGCGGCCAAGCCCGCCCGGAAGCACTCTCGCCCCGCATCGCCACCGTCGCTCTCGACCTGCTTCGTCACGAATACCTCGTCCGCGGCCACGCCACCATCGCCGACAGCACCCTCGTCGAGATCGCCGACACGATCTATCTCCCTCTCGTACAGACCCCAACCCCCATGGGGCAAACCAGAAACGCGCCCATAGCCACGAGCGTCCAGACAGTCCTACCCGGACAGTCCCTCTCGTCTACGGCGCATGGCACGAGATCGGGATCCACGGCCTCCCAGCAGGGAGGGGCCTTGCCTGAGTGCGCCAGGGGGTCGCGTGCAGCTGGCACGAGTACAGGAGTGCAAAGCATCGCAGCTCCAGATAAAGCGCAGCGACGTTGAGCTATCAGCGCCCCGAGGTCCTCGGTGATTCGTCGTCGAAGTACTCGGCTTCGTGCTGGCGGTGATGACGTCGGCGTGGTGCTCGATCGTGGTGAGCAGTTGCCGGGCGATCGCCTCGTTGGGCCATGCCTCGATCGGGGATCGAGGCATGGCCCGCTGCAGCAACTGCTGGGGGCGCTCGGCCTGCCAGGCCGAGCAGGTGAAATTCCACCATCCATAGCTCGACGTATACAGCCGGGAGCGCTACGGCGAGAGCGGCTGGCACTCGCCCTCAACGGGCCTGATCCCCGCCAGCTACGGCCACTGGTTACGCGACCACGGCGTGCACGCGCCCGATGGCCGCGAACTGCCCGAATGGAGCCCTGACCTGGCGCTAGGTGGTCTCCCAATGGCGTGGAAGCTCTATCTCGGATCCAAAGGAATAGTGGCATCCAGGCCGAGCGTGGAGAGTTTCCGGCGTACGGCGGTGGATGCCAGCACCCGAAGCGGGCGGTTCTCGTCCGCGCAACGGCCGACCACGGCTACGAGCGGGACCACCGCTTCCAAGCTGAGGTAAGTCACCGCCGTCAGGTCCAACACGACCGAGCCCATCGCGTGCAGGGCGGGCGCGAACAGATCGCGCACATGACGGGCGTCGAAGAGCTCACCGGCGGCGGCGACGGTCAGCGGTGCCGGTGTGACGGGAGGTTCGTCCTGCAGGTTCGCGGTCATCCGTATCTGCCTGTCCTAGCTCTACAGCGGCAATCGCTGTTACTTCACCAAGTCCCTCGATGATTGCAACGACTCTCACGAGCTGCGTGGCTTAAGTCCCCTCTCAAGCGGAGCCTGACCACTATGGCCGTGCTCGGCGCGCGGTCGCCCTCACCACGCAGGGCCACCGGCTCGATCGCCGCATTCGAGGGGCAGCCGCGTCGACGTGCAAACCGGGCCACAAACCATCTACGACATTCTCCCACTCGTGGCCCACGGCGGCCAAGTAACAAAGATCCGGTGGCCGCCGACTTCGGACGCACACCTTGACCGGCGGCCCAGCAGTACGCCCCCCGCCTGCCGGGTCACCGGCCGTGCACGAGGTGCCGGATGGAAACATCACATCGTCCGGCACCTCGCCGGGCGGGTGGGTACGCCTGGTGCCAGTCCGAACGCTCGGGCTGCCACCAGTACTCCTCTACTCCGACAGAAGACTACTTGCGTACAGGCACACCGTCGACGAGCACTGACCGCCGTTCTAGAACGATGAGCCACCCACGTGATCACTGGAACGACGGGCGTCCAAAGGGCCCGATCGCCGGCCGAACGAGATCGAGTCAGAATATGAGCGATTGCGAACATCCCAGCTAGATCGACTGACGTCGACCCAAACGGCTCGAACCTTGATCGTTCCTGGACGACCGCGCCACGACATCGACTCTTTGGAGTCGAACACGCCTCACAGGTCATCTGCTCAGGCTGCTCTGTGACCCCAGGACCACGCCGAGCGCAGTGCAGTGATTAGGGCTTCATCGTCGGCGATGGTGGGCTCCTCGTTCCCCACGGGCAGCCAGACCTCGCCGAGGACGCGGTCACCGTCGTAGCGGATCAGGGCGATGCCGGGGTAGGTGAGCGTCTCCGGCCGGTCCTCGATGTCGTAGACGGCCACTGTCCTGCTAACCCAGCCCACCCGGACAACTCGATCAGGCATCGGCCACTTCTCCCTGGATCGTTGTCCCAGTTATGTCGCATGACAGGTCCCGTACGTAACAGGTAGGCGCCGTGTGTGGTGACGAAAGCCGCTCTTCGGCCGGCTGGCGATACGAAACCGGGCACGGTTAGGCCTTCAGGGCCGCTGTGGCAGGCAAGCCGGCCTAGGAGGGTTCGCGACCGTCGGCCGCGCATCGTCGGTCATGACCGTCATCGCCGCGGAAACCACTGAAGACGTCGCGGAATCGACAGGGGATGTTGCAGAGCCCGGCCGTGCCGAACCGCTCAGACCGCGGGAGAGCAGCAGTGTGCCGTGTGCCCAGCAACAGCTAGCTGGGCACGAACTTCGGCACAGCAGGACGAACGGAGACGAAACGGATCCCAATCGCGGTCTACGCCGAGTAGAGGCGGAGAGCTTCGCATTTCCCCGTCGTCAGCGCAGGGCGAGCAGTGTCGTGTCCTTCTCCGCATTGCGGCGGATCAACGACAACCGAGTCGGCTTGATCCTTTTGACCGTCTCGACCAGGCGTGCGGTGTCGACGCGCTCGCGGTGGACTCGCGCCAGCAGGACGGGTCGGTTCGGAGTGGTCTGGTCGAGGTGTTCTCTTGGTACGCCGGCCGGTATGGCCTGACGGGAACGCGTCTGGACGCCGAGAACCATGGTGTCCTGCGCCGAGCCGTCCGGGGCGTCATAGAGCACGATCTTCTCGACGTCGTCCCAGCGCAGTTTCCACGGGCCGATGTGAAGATCCTTACGACGGAGCGCCAAGATGTTGTTGGCTCGGGAATAGCGATTGACCACGAAGGCGGGGCCGCCGACGAGCAGCGCTGTGCCGAGCGAGGTGAGCCACGCCTGGTCGAGGAGAACCCCGATCCCGCCGAGCGCGAACACCGCGACGAAAATGAGTGCGATCGCGAGCCACAATGCGCCGAAGCGCCGTATCGAGAATGGTTTGGCCAGCCGGAATTGCGCCATCACGAGGTCACCTCGGGAATCTGTGCCGATATTGTCTCCGGGTTGGACCGGCCGCGCCGCCGGAAAGTTGGGGCGCCGGTCAGGAATGCCGGTAGGCCCATGCTTGGACATCCGGGAACCCAGGGTGAGCCTGGTCGAGGGTGACCGGCACGCTTCCTCCGCACCCTCTACTGGCGAAGACGAACTGCGTCTGGACATTGTTGTTGTAGACCGAGCGCGCCAGGAACGGCAGATCTGTGCACCGCATGGCACGTTCGATGTCGTAGTGCTGCATGTTGCCCTGGTAGTTCGGTTTCGGGTAAAAGCAGATCCGGGCCGCCGGGCAGTCCGCGGGTTTGGGCACTTCGACGGGTGTGGGCGCCGAAGTCGGTGCGGGTGCGACGGGCGCCGAAGTGGTGGGCGGCGGCGGTCCGGCGCTACTCGACGGGGGTGACGGGGTAGTCGTGGTCGAAGTCGTCGCGGGCGCGGACGATGACGTGGGCGTGAACTGTGGCGGGGACACGGGTGAGCTTGCCGACTGGGTGGCGGCACCGGCGTGTTGGTCGACGCCGGTGCGGGTGACGGCCATGGTCGTGGCCACCGCGATCGCCGCGGCGACAGCGGCGACCGTGGCGGCGCCGCTCATCCTGCGCCAAATCCGGTGCTTGACGCTCGCGCCAAGGTAGCGCTGGTGTCCCGGCAGGAGTTCGGAGTCACGGCTCGTACGCCAGCGCACCGCTGCGCTGAGCGGTTTCCCGCGCAGCAGGAGGTGTCGTGAGCACTTCGACTCCTGCCACCGGCCGGCTTGCTGGTCGAGGTGGTCGCGCCACCGGAGGAAGTCCCGGTCCTGTTCCAGCCAGTGGCGCAGCCGCGGCCAGTTATCGATCAGTGCCTGGTGCGCCAACTCGACGGTGACGGCTCCGTCGGCGCCAGGGCCGATGGCGACCAGGCGATGCTGCGCGAGCCGCTGGGCGAGCCGGTCCAGTCCGGGGGAAAGCTGCGTGATCGGGACGGGTTTCCGGGCGAAGCCGTCACCCGAGGGCCGGGCCATCAGCGCGAACAGGTGGCGCAGCAGATCGGGCTCGCCGGGGCCCGCGAATTCGGCGAGCGCGCGTTCGGCGGTCATCGTGATGGCGCCGCTGACCCCGCCGATCCAGTCGTAGGCCGCGTTGGTCAGATATCCCCCGTCGCGTTGCTCCCACAACTGCGCCAGCAAGGACTCAACCAGTGGCAACTGCCCCGGTTCCGATCCTGCGTCGTCGAGGATTCGCTCGGTCAGCCCGTCCTCCAGGTACAGGCCCGGCGCGTGTTCGGCCGGTCCGGTGATGACCGCTCGCAGCTGTTTGCGGCCCATCGGCGCCAAAGAGACGATGGCGGCGTCGAGCGCGCTCGCGGTGTCTTCGGTCATGAGCGCGCTGACCGCTTCCCATCGCAGCGTCAACACGAGCCGCAACGGCGGGGAGTCACCCGTCCGGATCAGTGCGATGAGCCGGTGCAGCAACTCCTTCGCCGCGGGCAGGTTCTCCGCGGTCAGCTCTTCGAATTGGTCCAGGAACAGCACGGGCAGGGCGGTACCGGGTGCGACCGCGAGTGCACCGGCCAGCCAGCGGGTCGTACCGGGGTCATTGGACAACCGGTTCGCCAGGTCTGCGACGAGCCGCTGCTGGTCGTGTGGTCCCGCGTCGGGACGCAGCAGCCTCGCCATCGCGACGGCGAGGGAGAACCGCGCGGGGACGGTCGGCGGTGGTCGCAGCTCGACGATGGGCGCGCCCGCTCGCCGCAGCCTCGGCAGCAGACCCGCGCGGACCAGCGACGACTTCCCTGTGCCCGACTGCCCCATCACCGCCAGGATTGGGTGACGTCGGAAAGAGTCTTCCAGGCGGGCGATGTCTTCGTCACGGCCGTAGAAGAGGGCGGCGTGCTGCTCGCCGAACGGTTCGAGCCCTCGGTACGGGTTGGGCACGCGGTCTGGGTCGATCCCGAGGACTTGCTCGACCGGGATCAGGTACGCGGTCGTGGTCCCGCGGTGCGCGTCCGCCGCGACCGTCATCCCGATGACGGCCCGCGCCTGCACGTCCCATACCGGCGTGCCACTAAAGCCCTCGACGACGGGTTGACTGCTCGGCGCACCGTGAAGCTGGATCCAGTGGGCACCTTGCTGCCCAAGCAGCGTCCCGGAGGCCCAGACGCCGTCGCTCATCCCCTCGGGGAAGCCGAGAACGTGGAAATCGTGGCCCCACACTTGCGTCATTCGCCGCATCGGGGGTACGCGAACTGGGTGTGCGGCGGGCTCGGCGAGGGTGAGGAGTGCGAGGTCACCAGTGTGATCGGCGTGCACCGGCGACCAGGCCGAGACCCGCGCGAAGACTCGCGTGGGTCGACTGCCGTGCTCGGCCGCGAGCGGAAAGTCCAGCTCGACCGTGCCCTCGGGCGGTCGCTCGTCGCCGGGGTCCCCGCCGAGAGCGGCGGTGACCACGTGCGCACAGGTCGCCACCACATCCGGCGCGACCAGGAAACCGCCGCCGATCACCTGCCCTGCCTCGTCGCGGATGCGTGCGATCGAGCGGCCGAGCGGATGGTGGTCAGATGCGGACCGTTCCGGCATACCCCTCGAATCCCCCTCATCGTCTCAGGACACCACTACCGGTCGCGCTCGTGTCCTCACAGTCGGTGCCTGGTGGTTCGGCGTCAAAGTCTGCCACGACTCGTTGGACCGAAGGCGACCGCGCTGCCCACTACACCGGATCAGGGGCCGCGGAACGAGCCGACGGAACCCGGACGAAACTGCCTTCCCTCCGGCCCAACCTTTTCGGGTAATGCCGGGTCTTCGCCGATATGCACACTACGATGGCTGTCCTGCCGACGCCGCCGAGCCGGGAAGGAACCGCCCGCGTGATCGCCGTTGACGCCGGATCCGAAGACACGCTGGCTGAGCTGCTCGGGGCCGTGCTGCAGGAGATCGCGAGGCGCCCGGACTTCTTGACCGGGTTCTCCCCCGGCGCCGATCGCCCCGGGATCGGCAGGGTGGCCAAGGGCGGGCAGGCGGCGGCGATGCCCTTCGAATCGCTGCTGGTCGACGTATTCGGCGAGCTGCAAGATGCGATGCTCGGCTACACGGCGAAACGGCTCGGCGGCCGTCACAACGCTGAGGACATCGTGCAAGCCGCGTTCATGCGCGTATACGCGCGGAAGCCGGACATCAGTGACCGGGAGAAAGTTCGCGCATACCTGTGGCGCGTGGTCAAGAACCTGATCAACGACGAGTTGCGCCGCATGGTCACTGACCGGAAGCACCTCGAAAACGACGCTTCGCACCAACTCGGGCACCTCTGTGAACAGGCCGGTCTTCGCGTCGACGACCTCGTCTCCCTGCGCGATCTCCTCCTCGGCGCATTGGAAAGCCTCTCGCCGAGAGAGCGCGAAGCCGTCGTGCTACGCGGTTATGGCGACCGCACACTGGCCGAGGTCGCGCATCTGATGGGTGTCGCACTCGGTACCGCGAAAAGCTATGTGCACCACGGGTTCGCTCATATCCGCCAGTACCTGGACGACGCCGGCGTGTAGTACCACCCGAAACCAGCTCGGAACCCCCATACAAGACAAGGAACCTTCATGTCCTTTTTGGTGGGCCCAAGACGGCGCGTCCTCGCAGCGGTGTGCCTGTCAACGGGTCTGGCGCTCACTGCCTGCGCGAGCCCAGAGACTTCGGCGCCATCGGACAGGACCGGACTGCCCGCGGCGGCACCCAATTCGGTACGCGAACTGCCGATTCCCTTCGGCCATCAGTACTACGCCCCACACGATCTGTCCCGTGTGGAGTTTCCGGCCGGTCACGCGGTGCTGGCCGGTCCGCATTTCTCGCTCCGGCTTCGCTGGCTGGCCACCGGCGCGGCCATCACCGAATCCGGCGCCACCGGATCCGCTCCGGGGCTCGAGCCCCAGCGGGCAGCGGACGGTCAGGAACTGCTGCTGTTCGACGTGGACAGTTCTGTGCGTGGCGGTCAGTTCGTCGAAGGCGACACCGCGAAACCGGCCGCGGAACTGGTCATCGGCGAGACCGTGGTGAAACTCGGCAAGCTGCCACTGGCTTCGTCGAGCAAAATCACCCGCAAGCTGGACGGCGTCACCGTGCTCGCCGCCGCGCCGATCGGCGCGCCCGTGTCGATCCGGGTCACCGACGCGGGACGAACCCAGACCATGGATGTGCGAACCGGCGCGCGGGGTGCCGACGCGATTCCCGGGTTCTACCGCCCGGTCACCCGGAAACTGGACTGGTCCAAGACCGTTCCGATTGGTGTCGCGGTGCCAGGCCGCGCGGCTCCGTACCGCGCGAACCTCAGCCTCGGCTTCACCACCCTGACCGGCGTCACGAACCTCACAAACCCGGTCGCGCTGCTGGCCCCCTACCTCAAGAGCCGGGGCTGGGCCCCGCCCGGCCGCGCCTGGCTGCTGTTGCCCGGCCCGGTGGCCACGGCGGAGATCGTAAAAGGCAATCCCACCTTCGTTCTCGCTGTCCGTGACACGGCAGCGTTCCGCCTGCGCTTTCCCGACGGCGCCGAGATCAAACCCGCCGAGGGCACTAGGACGATCAAGACCTTTCTCGGCACGCTCGGCGGACCTCCTTCCGACCTGGTGTTCGACGTCCCGGCCGACTTCCGCGCGGGCACGTACGTCCTGGATCTCGCGACGGCGAGCACCATCGCCGAGTTCTCCAACGGCAAGCTGCCCGGAAGGTGGTCACCGGCACCCGAACGGGCCGAAATCCCGATCACCCTCGACCACCCCTAACGCCGCGCCACTACAGCGCGCGGGGGAAACGCCAGTCCAGGTGGGCGGCGCACTCGCCCCGCGTGTGGCGGACATCGACGACCAGAACCGTCGTACCCGGCGGCGGACGCCGCGGCACCTCGGTCTCGGGGCGCGCCGGGCTGAGCGCTCCGCTCGTCACCACTCCCCTGGCGGTGAACATCCAGTCCACTTGGACATCGATGCACCCTGAGGAAGCGAGAGTGACGGTCCCGAGGCTTCCGCCATTGTCAAACCCGGTGAAATCATCCGGCCGCAGAAATGAGAACCACGTGTGGGTACCGGCACGGGGCTTCACGGTCCAGCGGTGGCCCGGGCCGTCCGGCCAGGCGGACTGACGGCCCCGGCCCGGGGCACCTCGTTCGGGTGTGTCACCACTGAGATAGGCCACTCGCGGTGTCACCGAGCGCTGGTGCTCCTCGCCCTCGATCGCGATCAGCACAGTCGCCGCGAGCAACACCGTGGCCCGATCGCCGTGCCGATCCCGAGCACGATGTTCCAGCGCCACTCTCGCTCCCATGACCCCAGATCACCCATAGTGCACCGTTGTCCCTCATCCGCACTGCACGGGTTCACCCGTTGGCTTGTTCGACCGTGTGACGGACGACTTGGTTGCGGTTGCGGGGCTGACCCGATCGAGTGATGCGCCCCGACAGCCTCAACTTTTTCAAACGGGCCAGGGTTGTTCCCGCCGAGACAGCTCTCCCAGCGGTAAAGGACACGGTATGCGATTCGACAAACGCTATCCACTACGTTTTTCCATGGCGGTGCTGGCAAGCCTTGCCTTGTGTTCCTGTTTCGCGCAATCGGCGGAACAGGCGCAGACATGCGGAGAACTGGACACCGTAATCCGGACAAGCATGGATGAACTGGCCGGAGCCCAGGCACAGCCGGGCGACCTTCCCCAACTGACCGCACAACTGCGCGGAATCGGGAGGAAACTCCGGGAGAGCGCGACCGCGGTCGCCGACCAGGAGTTGCGGACCGCGGCGATATCGGTCGCGGGTGACCTCGAAGGAATGGGCTCCGGGACGCCGACACCGAATAACGTCAGCGGACTCGCGAGCCTGTTCGAGGCGGTGCAGCGAAAATGTCCAGTGTGAACGCCGTGAAGCACGTTGAGGGCGGCCTCCTTCGTTCGGGCCCGGCGCGGGGGATCATCGCGCTGTGGTTCCTGATCCTCGCGGTGGCCGTCTGCGCGACGCTGCCCTTCCCCGCATGGGAACGGCAGATCCTGATGGCCTTTCCCGGGAATCGGTTCCCGACAGCCGCAGCTATGGCGAGGACGTACCTGCTGGGGCTGGCCATCAGCGTCCCGTGTGGCGCACTGCTCATCCTGGGCGGCCCCTCGGTGATCGAACGCATCGTCCGCGACCCCGGACGCGCGCGAAGCTCGCGGCGGTGGACAGATTGGTCGGGGCTGATGATCGCCGGCGGAATGCCGGTGCTCCCGCTGATCAAGTTGATACTGCCGAATCCGGCTGGGATGCTCATGGCCATCCCGGGTGCGCTGTTCGCGATCTGGACCGTGCACCGCTTCCAGCGGCATCGTCGGCTTCCGCTGCGATACACCCTCACCGCATTCGCCTGGGGCGCCACGGCGGCCATGACTATCGGGCTCCTGTGTCAACTTACGCACATGGCGCTGGCGCAAGAATTCCTGTCCTCCGTTCCACCTCCGGTCGGACGCCCTATTTCGGAGGTACTCGCCGCGCCGCTGTGGGAGGAATTCGGAAAAGGAGCCGGTGTCCTGCTGACATTTCACCTCCTGCGGCGCCGGTTCGACGGTGTGGTGAGCGGGATCGCGCTCGGTGCCATGACGGGAGCCGGGTTCAACTTCACCGAAACGATCCGCTTCGCCTTCCCCAGTTTCGACAGCGCCGCCTACCAGGTGTGGCTCCGCCAATGGGCGTCCGGCGTGCTGTTCGGACACGTGCTGTTCACTGCGCTGACCGGAGCCGCGATCGGACTGGCGAGCCGATGCCGGCGGTGGAGCACCAAGGTCCTCTATATCACTGCCGGGTTCGCCACCGCGGTACTCGGTCACTTCATCTGGAACTACCTCACGTTCCGCGACGGCCTCCCATGGCACGGCGCCAGCAAGGCTTCCGAGGTTCTGCTTGCCATGCCCTTGAACTACCTCACCGTCAGCGGCCCCTTCTTGCTCGTCGTCGGCACCGCGCTCTGGCTCGGGACCCGGCAAGAGGGACGCGCACTGTGGGCTGTCCTGCCCGTCGAAGCCGCAACCGGACTCGGCGCCGTCACCCCTGCCGAGATCGCGATTCTCGCGAACCCGGCCTACCGGCTCGCGGTGCGCCTTCGTGTGGCACTGGCGAACGGTCCCGCCAACTACGTCCACATCGGACGATTGCAGGCACGGCAACTCGACCTGGCGATGACGAGGTGGCGGGCGACTCACGACCCGGATCCTCTTCTGCACCAAGACATACAAGTGCTCCGCGAACGCATTCACCTGCTACGCCGCAGCGTCCGCTCCCCGCGCTGAAGGGACAGTCATGACCTTACGAATACTGATGCTCATCACGCTGGCGGCCGGTTTCTCACTACTGTGGCCGGAACATGCTTTCGCAGGCCAATGCGGGTCCGTCAGCTACGGCATCGCCCATGGCACTGAATCAGGTTGCGGCGACATCGGGTTCACGGCCATGCGATGCGTCGCCGCCGCCACCGCGATCGGCGCGGCGGCACGCATGGCCGTGATCGCGTCCGGGGTTCGACTCCCGCCGTCCGCCGGCCAGGGCTCGTCAACGCAGAACGGCGACCGGCCGAAGGTCTGCCTCAGACATGTCGAACTGGACGGCGAACGGCATCCGGAATCCGCCCAGCACGTCATCGACAACCTGAAACCCAACAGAAAGGGCAAATACCGATACGAAGGAACACTGGATCGCCCGGGCGCAGAGACACGACGCAACGACTCACTACGCGGCCACCCCACGGTGCCGGGCAAGGATCGAGACGAGTTCCGGCAGGCGATCTTCAAGGAAGGCGGCAAAGGCGCCAGCATCCGGCATATCAGTCCTTCGGACAACAGGGGTTCAGGCTCCTCGCTCGGCAGCCAGGTCAACGGCAAGAAGAAGGGCTACACCTATATCGAGGACGGCACCAAGATCCGGGTCTTCGTCAAGCCGCCCAAACCACCACGGTAAGTTACGCGACAACGACAGCGTCATCACTTGCCCTGGAGTTGGCCCTCGTGAAGACCTGCCGCCTCGCGCCGATGCGACCCTGGGACGCGTTCCTGACCACGGCACGTGTACCGGACACGATCACGAACGGCGCCGGTCGAAGCCCGCGCGGCGAGTGGGCAAGCGCGGCCTAGGCCGAGGCGATCCAACTCGCCGTCGACGGCTGGACCTACGCGCTGCCGGACGTGGACGTCACCGTCGCGACACCGCACAGTCGGGTCAGCGACGACCTCCCGGCGACGACGTTGACTCCGGTTTGGGACGTCACGGGGAGCGAGGTCGACATCGGGGCGTTCCTGGCAGGCGTGCCGGAATGCATGGTCGACGCGATGCCGCAGCGGATCTCGGCCAAGGGGGCGGGTCGTCACCTTCCTGATCCCGGTGGTCTACGCCAGCATCGTCCCGCATGATCGGATCCGGCACCGCGGTGCGGGGTTGGCTGCCCTGTGCTCGGCGATCATCAGGGCGGTCCACGCTGTGGAGATCTGGTTCGGGTACGCGGTCTGCCTGCACGGAGTGCGCTACACCGCGGTCGCACAGGCGATCTCCGCGGGCGAACCACTCGACCTGGGGCGGCTCCTCTTCGCTGTGGCGCACCCCGCCATGCTTCGTCGCCTGTGGTTCAGCGTCTGGGACAGCGCCGACCGTCAGGTGGCACTGTCGCTGCGAGCCAATGCCTACGGCCAACCACCGTTCACTTGTCACGCGGACGACCTGCCCGACGACGTCACCGACCCGTACGTATTCCCCCACCTGGACAAGGACGACCGGCAATGGGGGTCAAGGGATTCGGCAGTGTCCTGGTGCACACGAACTTTCGCGGAACTCGAACTGATCGCCCGAGCCGACCACACCACGATAAGTGACACCGAAAGCGTCGCACCGCGGCTACTGATGCTCGGCCGTGGAAGCCATGTGGGGACGGCCCGACCGGCCCTCATCCGCGACCTTCGCCACCGACGGCGGCCGAGACCGGATCTGATCGGAAGCGAGAGCAGGTGGTGTTATGACGCGCCTCCTGTCTCGATTCCGATCAAATCTGGTCCTCGGTCTCGGCAACCGGGAGGACCCCGGTGCGCGCGATTTGGCTGGGCGCTCAACAGATTGAGTGGCCTGCGCCACGCGCATTCCAACTTATTCGGACCGGCTGGTGTCACCACGCTGGACGAGCTCTTGAATGCGAGGAAGCGATTTGACAAACGGCGCTCGATACATCTTTCCGTGGCAGCGATGACGATTGTCTCGCTGTGCTCCTGCTTTGCGCAGTCAGCCGAGCAGGCGCGCGAATGCGGCGAGCTGAACGCCGTCCTTCAGGCGAGCATGGACGACCTCGCCGAAGCGCAGATGAGGCCGGGGATCTTGCCAGCCTGAGCGCGCAGCTGCGCGACATCGGAACAAGATCCGGGAGGGCTCGAGGGGTCACCGACCAGGAACTGAGGGAACGCAGCGGTATCAGTCGCCGGCGACCTCGAACGAATGGGTTCCGGATCGATGTCTCCCGCCGCACTCACCGGGTTGACGAATCTGTCCGGGCTCCTGACGGTCGCGGTGGTCGTCCTTGCGGTACTTCCGTTTCGTGGTGGGGCAGACAGCTACTGATGTCGTTTCCGGGCGATCGGTTCCCGATCGCGGCGGCGATGGCGACGACCTATCTGCGCGGGCTGACGGTCAGCGTTCCTTGCGGAGTGCTCGTCCTGGCGGCCGGTCCGGTGGTGGTCCGCCGATTCGCCGGTGCGTGGAACCGGTTGCCATGGATCCAGTGGGCCGGCTTGCCGGTCGCGATCTGGTCCCGTGAGTCGTTTCCAACGGCACCGGCGGATGCCGCTGCGGTACCGGCTGGCCGCCTTCGCCTGGGGCGCCACTGCCGCCATGACGATCGAACTCCTTTACCAGCTCACGCACATGGCGCCGGCCGAGGAACTCTTCTCCACGACTTCACCCTCACTCCTTGTATCCGTCGTTAAGAGATCCGTAATGGTTGCCAGGCCCCAACCTTCAGCATCCATCGCCGGTCCTCCCTTTCGACCGTCATCACCGACGCAGGAGGGATCACATGAGGGCGAGCAGAACGAAGGCCGGCCGCGCGCTGGGGGTGCTACTGGCCGGGTTGTCGCTGGCGAGCACGGTGGTCGTGCTGGCACAGACCCCCGCCGTCGCCGCCGGGCGGCCGGACTTCCGGGCACCGTGGCCGTGCAATCAGGCCAGGGTGTACCGGCATCACTCCCAGGAGATCAGCAACGCGCTCGACTTCGAGAAGGCGGGAGGGAACAACGACGAGGGCCTCCCGGTGAACGCCTCGGCCGCCGGGACCGTCACCGACGTCAGCAAGCAGTCCGGCTACGGCAACACCGTCGAGATCGACCACGGCGGCGGCTGGAGTACCCGGTACGCACATATGCGGGACGGCAGCATCACCGTCCGGAAGGGCGCGGCGATCGCCCGCGGGGTTCAGCTGGGCCGGGTCGGTCACACCGGCAACGCACGGGGCGCGCACCTGCACTTCGAAGAACAACTGAACAACGTCCGTCAGCAGATCGTTCTCGACGGCGTCGCGCTGAAGTACAGCACCTCGGACAACGTCCACGTAGGACACAACTGCGGCAGCGATTCGCCATGGGCCGCTTGGGAAAGCCTCGGCGGGACGCTCACCCATGGCCCCGGCGTGGTGAACCGGGCCGGTAAGACTCTCGACGTCTACGTGCCCGGCGCGGGCGAGCAGGTCTACACCGTGGCGTTCGACGGAACTCGCTGGCTGCCATGGCGCGGGGTCGGGGGCACGGTCTCCTCGGACGTCGCGGCCGCGAGCTGGGGCGATTCCCGGGTCGATCTGTTCGGCCGCGCGGCCGACGGCACTCTCGTGCACAGCACTTCCGCCGACGGCGGAGCGAAATTCGGCGCCTGGGAGTCGATGGGACTGTCCACTCCGGACACACCGGCCGCGGTCTCCTGGGGCCAGGACCGGATCGACCTGTTCGCCCGCAGCCACACCGACACCCTGATGCACCGCTGGTGGAACGGCACCACGTGGTCGGCTTGGGAAGACCTCGGCGGTGTCCTGACCTCCGGCCCCGCGGCGGCTTCGTGGGCGCCGGGACGGCTCGACGTGTTCGTCCGCGGCACCGGGAACCAGGTCTTCCACAAGTGGTTCACCGGCGGGGTGTGGTCCGGTTTCGAAGGTCTCGGCGGGACTGCGCGTTCCACCCCGGCAGCGGTGTCCCGCACGCCCGGCACGGTCGACGTCGCGGTGGTCGGCACTGACAACTCCGTCTGGCACCGCGGCTACACCGCCAAGGGATGGACCGGCTGGGCGGACCTCGGCGGCACCGCCACCTCGACCCCGGCACTCGCCTCGTGGAGCGGAACCCGCCTCGACGTGTTCACCAGGGGCACCGACAACGCGCTGTGGCACACCTGGCGCAGCTGAAGACCCTTACCGGAAAGGAAAGAAAGATCATGACCAGAACAGTGTTCCGCGCGGCGGCGACCGCGCTCTGCGGGGCGGTGGTGACCGCCGGGCTCGCGCTCACCGGCCAGCCGGCGAGCGCCGCGGCCCGGCCCGACTTCCAAGCGCCGTTCCCGTGCAACCAGCAGATCCGGATGGAATCCTTCGGACACGCCCCGGCACTGGACATCTTCCGGGTGCCCACCAGCGCCACCGAGGGCAACCCGCTCATCGCACCGGCGGCCGGCACGGTCAACCAGTCCTACAGCGACCCGTCCGGTGCGGGCAACATCATCCAGATCAACCACGGCGGCGGCTGGTTCACCACCTACATTCACCTGCAGTCCCGCGCCGTCGCCGTCGGCCAGAAGGTCGCGAAAGGACAGTCGATCGGCAAGGTCGGGCACACCGGGCAGACCTCCAACGGTGTGCCGCACCTGCACTTCGAGATGGCCATCGACCGCAACGGCGACGGTAAAGCGGAATGGGGCCACCCGAACAACGAGCGGGTCGCGCCGGTGTTCAACGGAATCACCTACGGGCAGCACAACAGCGGAACCTGGCGGATCACCAGCCGCAACTGTGGTTCCTCGTCACCGTGGGCATCATGGGAAAGCCTGGGCGGTGGCCTCGACCACGGGCCCGGCGTCGTCGATCGAGGCGGCAAGACCCTCGACGTCTACGCGGTCGGCGCGGGCAACGAAGTGTTCACGAAACGCTTCGACGGCGCCAAATGGCTGGAATGGCGCCGGATCGGCGGTGCGATCGACTCCGACGTCGCGGCCAGCGCTTCGGGCAAGCGGGTCGACCTGTTCGGCCGCGCCAAGGACGGCACCCTGATGCACACGCACTCCACCGACGACGGGCAGACCTTCGGCGCCTGGGAGTCGATGGGAATGTCCACTCCGGACACACCGGCCGCGGTCTCATGGAGCCAGGACCGGATCGACCTGTTCGCCCGCAGCCACACCAACACCCTCGTGCACCGCTGGTGGAACGGCACCACGTGGTCGGCTTGGGAAGATCTCGGTGGTGTCCTGACCTCCGGCCCGGCTGTGGCCTCGGGGGGAGCCGGGCGGCTGGACGTGTTCGTCCGCGGAGCGGAAAACAAGGTCTTCCACAAGTGGTTCACCGGCGGGGCGTGGTCCGGCTGGGAAGGCCTCGGCGGCACGGCCCGCTCCACACCAGCGGCGGTATCGCGTGGCGCGGGCACGGTGGACGTCGCAGTGGTCGGCACTGACAACTCCGTATGGCACCAGGGATACACCGCCAAGGGCTGGTCCGGGTGGGAGGATCTCGGCGGCACCGCCACCTCGACCCCGGCACTCGCCTCATGGGGCGGAACCAGGCTCGACGTGTTCACCAAGGGCACCGACAACGCCCTCTGGCACACCTGGCGCCCCTAGGGCGATGGCCGTGCAGGTTCACAACGCCGGAACCTGCACGGCCATTAGTCGGCGCAGGCCCCAAAGGACAGCGATGAGGCTGGACGCGCCCGACTGCCAAGGATCTGTCCATCGCGTTGCCTCCTGCTCAGGAGTCGGATTCGCCCATCACGAGACCGAGCGCTCGAAATCCTCGCCCCCTTGTCCCACCCCGACACCGTCGAGATCGAATCCAAGCTCCTCGAAACCAGCGCGCGCCGATAGCAGACAAACGACAGGACGCACGAGTCCGAGCGCCCTCAAGGCTCAGCAGCTCGTCTCGTGAACGGCCCCGTGGACGTTGCCTCGTCATCCGTGACCAGCGCAATCTGACGGCGCCCGTCACGGGCCCGCCCTGGACAGCAGCGTGGGGTCTGCGTCCCCACCGGACTCTCGGCCCGGCTGGACAGATGCGCTCTTACGGGATCGTCCTCGACCGCTCAACCGCACGCCCACCGCCACCAGCCCGAAACGCCGGCCTCCGGATCGCGATCACGAGTGGACCGCATGGCTCCCGGGCTCAGCGTCGTACGGGTTGTTCATCGCCTGGCTTGCGAAGTAACCGCGCCTTCCAGCCAGGTCGCTTCGACCTGGGTTCTGGCGACCTCTCGCATCAGGTCGAGTTCCCTGGCGCGAACGTCGGAGCCGACGTCACCGGCCCGGATGGAACGGCGGAGGACCGCCAGCTCGGTCACCGCCTCCTGGTACTGCGCTACCGCGCGCGCCGTTCGTATCCCGGAGCGTTTGCGCACCGCGGCGCGCCAGTGTCGCCGGGCCCGCAGGCTGGTGAGCAGGACGAGCTCGGCCGGGGCGACGACCCGGTCCGCGACCAGATCCGGTAGTTCGGCAGCGAGGGCGCGCAGGTCGCGCGCACGCTGGCGGTACACGACCAGCGCGGTGAGTACGAAGACCGGCACCATGACCAGGAAATACACGTTGACGAAAGCGGCGGGGGGCAGTGTCTCCGTGCGAATCCACACGCTGTGCAGCCCGACCGCCCCAAGAGTCCCCAGAAGCGGGGCGCCAAGCTGAACCAGCGAGCGACGCGTCCGGATCGCCAGAGCCACGCCGACAACGAGCAGGCACGTGCACAGGAGATTCACGAAAGGGGCCAGGACACCGCGCAGCGTGAACGCGGCGACCTCGCCGGGAGTGGCGGTCAGCACGCCGGCATAGAAGGCGCCGAAAGAAAAGACGTTTTCGATGAACGCGAAGCCTGCGGCCACGAAACCGCCGTACACGATCCAGTCGAGCATCCGGTCCAGGTCACCGTTCATCCGGACCACGATGAGGATGACGAAGATCCCCTTGATCGACTCCGCCAGCATCGGTTCACCCAGCAGAGGTTCAAGCGTTCCCTCGGTGCCTTGCCGCGCGCGCATGGCTTCCATCACCAGCAAGACGATGAAGCCCGCCCACGCTCCCCGCCCGAAGGAACGCCAGAACTGCCCTTCGGTCTTGGGACGCCAGCGGTCGATCCAGAGCAGGACGCCCACCAGAAAACTCACGGACGACACGGCCACCAACGCCGCGACGGGATTCACCTTCAGCGCGACAAGCAGCAAAGTCGACAGAACGGTCAACACGATCGGCGGGCGCAGTATCCCGACCCATATGCTGGGCATGGGATCACGATTCAACCGCCGGCTGATCTTCCGGTGCAGCTGGGCGGCCGCGGCCCGAAGATCCGGTGAAACAGGTCTGTCCGATGTCGGCACGGCGGTTGCGGAGGTCTCGTGGCTTCGTGGCGGGGTGGGGTCTTTACCCAGTTTGGTGTCGATCGACGCCTGAAGACAGGCAGCGGCGCTGACCTCGGCCTGGGAGAAACGTCGCGTCATCAGTCCGCGTCACCCGCCTTCAGATCTTCGGGCGGAGGAGGTTGCCGGAGGATCGGCTTGAGGAACACTTCGATCATCCTCAGTTCATCCGGTCCGGCGAGATCGGACTCCGCCAGGACATCGAGGATCCCTATCCCGGCCAAGCGCTTCTCCACATCACTCGACCAGTACAGCTCTTGGGCCATCTGGAAGCGAGCCCGCCATTCGCTGCGGCCCTCCGACTGCTCCTTTTGCCGAACGGTCACCCTTACCCCGAGGAAAGCCGCGCCAGCAGTCAGTAACCCGGCCACCAGGGCCAGTACCGGCGTCAGCCACGTCATCCAGGCCACCTCGTCTTACACACGGCGAGCACCACCGTTGGGAACGCTACCGTGACCACCTCCAGGTCGCGCGTTCTGATTCAAGGCTCGGCAACTCTCCGCCATCGGGCACGCCAGGCCCTTCAGGAGCCGTTCCCGGCTCCATGATTTTCCCAGGAAATCGTGCTACGAGAAGCCGAGGGCACACTCGCGGGCCAGGAGGGCATACCTAGTCCGTCGCGTCCGTGTCATCCGTTCCGGCGAGCTCCAGAAGGTCTTCCAACGAGACGAAGCCATCCGAAGCGAACGAACAAGTTAACAACTCTACGAACTGCGCCGCGCACTGAAAGCCCCGGGAATTGCGTCACTCTGGTGGGCTGCAATGACCGAATCCAGCGGATCGCTACCCCACGGCCGTTCATCATCGGTCACCATTCGATCATTGCAGACCTGAGCAGAGAAGCTTTATATGAATCCGAGGCCGTACGCGGCCGTCGACGCGCTGGCCGACGGGATCGGCGCCGACGCCCTGCGCAGCCGGAAAGCCGCCACCAGCCGGGAGCTCGCCGAAACCCCGACGCCTGGTATCTGCGTCACCTCGAACCCGGCGGCGACGCCGATGACACCGACCAGTCCGTCAGCGGCTACCTGGACGCTCGCCCCGGCCGGCGCCGCGCGGCGAGTCCCAGCGGAGATCGTCCGGTCAGCGAACCTGCTCGAAGCCCCACAGGCGCTGGACGAACGGGAAGGGGTGAACTGCGCGCCCACCGAGCCTGGCTTGTGATCGCCTGCGCTCATCCGCGTTCAGCGGCGGCGGGTTTTGGTGAGGGACAAGGCGCTGTCTCCGCCTCCGCCGCAGCGGTAGCAGGCGAAGATCTCCGTTCCGGGTGCCGGGCTCACGGTGAAGGCTGCGAATCGCAGAACGGGAACAGCCCGCGCGGCCATCCGTCGCCGGCAGGGTGCAGCGTAGTGTGTTCGTTGACCAGCGCGACGATGTCGTGCGGGCGGGGCGGCTCGGACATCGCGGCGGCGGTAAAGAACATGCTCGGAGCGCTACACCGTTGGGACGGGACGATCGTCCCACGCGAAGGCGCCTCTTCCTTTGGCCCAGCTCAGGCCGTGAATGCCTGCCCGTTTCAGAATCGCTTGCGCGCCGGCGTCTTCCTGGCGGGGCAGGTGGAACCGGGTGACCTTCCAGACTCCCCCGGTCTTGTTGCGGCAGTACTGGGCAGCCGGGACTCCGCACTTCGAGCAAGCCACCCCCGCGCACGCGTTCCATGCCCGGCGCAGCGCGGCATCCACACCGGCCGGGTCGGTGACCTTTCCCTGCTTCGCGTCGAGCTCGAAGTACTCCATCACCTCCCGATGATGCACGCGACCCACATTCCGGCTGCGGACCGCGACGTTCCTCAGCAGATTAGATGAGTCCGACGTCATGGAACCGGATCGCGATCGCGGCGAGGCCTCCGGCTCCGGCCGCGGTACCCCAGGTCAGCTTCACCACGCGGAAAGAGTCCGCGCGGTGTTGCTTATCGGACCGGGAAAGCGCGACATAGGTCGCATAGCCGATCAGCCCGGCGACGAACACGGCGTAACCGCCGAAGAACCAGACCCACATGGCGACTGAATCCCTTCAACCCGAGGAACAGTTTGAAAGGAAAGGTCACGGGATGGCGCACAACCACCTCGAAAACCCCGTCCAGCACCGGAACCAGTGATCCGGCCGGGAAGTCCGGTCACAACTGACAAAACCGCAGGCTTAGCGGATTTTGCTTGCGGCGGCGTCCTGGGGCGTCGCGCCGCTAACTAGCCTGCGAGACCCTGACGCTGGGCGTTGGCATGCTGTCCGACTGTGACCAGCGACGTCAGTCAGCAATGCCTTGCAGGACAGCCGTTCACAGTTACCGATCTGCACCAGTTCGTAGACCAGGCGAACAGGGAAGGGCTGACGGGCAAGACCTGGGTGACGTACACGACGCGGCCTGATGGCTCCGTGTTCAGCCTGAGCACCGTCGCCGATCGCAGGGACGATCGCGATCACTCCCACGTCACGCCAGATCCCGGCGAGAAGATCGACCCGAACAGCCGGACTGCCATCACACAGGCCGCCACCGGCCCTATCATCAGCCGACGTCGCTGGCTCCGAGTCCACCGCACGCACATGCTCCTTCTCGGTGATGTGCGCGCGCTGCTGGCCAGGGTCTACGAATCTGGAGTCCCTGCGTTCCTGGTGTGCCTGAGTGGTGGCGGCGACGTCTTGCTGGTGGGCGAGGGTGCGTTCGCGGTTGTCGAGGTCGGCTTCGGTGGAGTGCTGGCGGCGCCAGGCGAGGTAGAGCGCGACCACGCCGCCGCTGCCGACGCCGATGCTCAGCCCGATCTTTAGCGCGTCCAGCCGCGCCTTCACACCAGGTCCGCTCCGACGAGTCCGGCGGTGGCCGGCCACCACAGCAGGGTCACCGCGCCTGCGGTCAGGAACGCGATCACGATCGCGGTCCACCACATCGCGGCCCGGGTCAGCTCAGGCAGCCGCTTCAACGAGGCCGACCCTGATCTCGGTGCTGAGGAGGCGCTCGCGGCCCCCGGCCGCGCATGGTCGGTCATGACCATCAACGTCGCAAAAATCGGCAAGGATGTTGCAGAGCCAGGCGCGCCGCGGCGCCCACCCGGCGGCAAGAGCATCAGGGCGCCGTGGACCCGCTGCAACTAGCTTGGGCACGCACTTCGGCACACCAGAGCAAACGGAGACGAAACGGAGCCCAATCGTGGTCGACACCGAGGCAAACACGAGCCACAACATCAACATCCCCGCAGGTCAGCGGGGATGTTGATGTTGTGGGCCGCCTGGGGCTCGAACCCAGAACCTACGGATTAAAAGTCGCCTCCCCCGCCATGTCAGCCAGTACCAGCAAATGCCGAATTTCGACCAACCGCGCAGGTCAGCACAGGCCTTGCCAGACGGCCAGGTGTCACTACGTGTCGTGGCGTGCCCGGCTCTGCTTCGGCACCGGCGCCCAATCGGAGACGACGTAGCCGCAGGGGCCTGCCGACGACGACCGACGTGAGCGTGGTGCTCCTCTGACGCGCGATCGAGGAGCGCCACGCCCCTCTCCTCAGTTGCCGGTGCCGGTGAAGGGCAGCTGCCCGATCGCGTCCCCCACGTCCGCCCAGTCGAACAACCTCCCGGAGCCGGTGAACTCGATACCGGCACTGCCACCTCCGCCCACACCCGGACCGAAAGCCACCCCGCCGGTGAGGTGCTTGAAGTCCCGGGTGAGCGACACCGCCCCACCTCCATGCGGCCCCAAACCGGCCCCACCGGAGACGTAGTAGGACTCGCCCGCCAGTTCGTCGATGTTCGCCGTGGACAGTTTGCCCCCGACACCGGCATGAGCGCCCACCCCGGGACCGATCCCGACGCTGCCGTTGGCACTCCAGCCGACTCCCCGCGAATCGAACGACAGACACCCGTCACCCGCGGCCGCCTCGAATGCTTGCACGCCGCCACCGAGACACAACGAGAGCGACCCGTGCGGCTTCTCCGGCGCGGGCGGGGGCTGGTAACTCCGGGACTGGGTGCTGCGGGGCCGGGTGACGATCGTGCCCCGCTGACTACGCGCGTAATCGGAAATCCCCGACGCGTGCCGCTGCCATTCCTTCAGGCTCTCGTCACCCTGCAACTTCCTTGCCTTCTTGACGTCGTCCACGCTCGGACCTTGAACCGGCGCGGGCTTCCGTCCACGAAGCACATCGTCCACCGCATTCCGCACCGGATCGACCGGCAGGAAATCACGCGGCACCCGGCCACTCTGCTTCTGCGACGCTTTAGCCCGCAACTTCGCGTTGCGCTCGGTCAACCGACCGACCTCAGCCTCAGCCCACCCACCCCGACCCTGCTTCTTCGCACGATCCACCGCGTCTTCCAGCTGACGATCCAACCCACTCCCCGGCGAACCACCCCGCTGACTACGCGCGTAATCGGAAATCCCCGACGCGTACCGCTGCCATTCCTTCAAACTGTCGTCCTTCTGCCGCTGGTCGGATTGTCCCTTGCGCGGAGCCTCACCCTGGAAGGTGCGCAGCGCCTGTCCGGGCTGCCGGCTCGGCTTACGGATTTCGGACCGCGTCGTCTTTTCACCACCGGAAAGCCTTGACTTCTTCTCCGAGGTTCGTCCGGTCACTTCTTTCGTGGAACGGGTCACGGCGGACTTCCCCATGCTGTTCGCAGGGGGCTTTTGAGCGCCGGGCTGTACCTTGCGCGCGACCTGGTGCGCCTTCTCCACGGTGCTGTGCTTCGACGACGGCTGCACCGGGGCCGCTCCAGCCGTGTTCTCCGGCGCCGCCTCCGCGCTCTGGGCGCCGAGCAAACCGAACGTCACCGCCAGCACCCCGCCGGAAGCGGAGTACAGGATGGCGCGCCGCATGGCGGACGAATCGTTCGTCATGGTCGATCCTCCTCACACTTGTCAAGGTCCGCGCGGTCCTCGTGATACAGGCGCGCGTGACCTCCCTCGTGCGGTGACGATGCCCGGAGCCGGTTCAGCGGAGGTTCATCGCGGACGCGACGGCGACTGTCATCGGATCCTCATAGCGTCCGCGGGATGCTCGCTCGGCACGTCATGAAATGAAGTCATAGGGGGCGACCTGATGTTGTTCCAGATCCTCGGGCCACTCGTGGCCACGTCGGGAGGCACAGCGCTCGCGATCAAGTCGGGCAAGCCGACCACCGTGTTGACCGCGCTCCTGCTCGACCGCGGGAAGTGGGTCGGCGTGGACAGGTTGATGGACCTGACCTGGGAAGGCAGGCCGCCGACATCGGCTCGGGGCAACCTGAAGTCCTACATCTGCGGGTTGCGTGCCGCCCTGTCACCTGTCGCGGACCACGCGACCATCGAAAGCAAGTCAGGTGCCTACCGGATCGTCGTCGACGACGGTTGCGTAGACGTCGACATCGTCGAACGCGCTGCCACTCAGGCCCGGGTGGCCCTGCGTTCCGGCGCGCCGGAACGATCGGCCGGCCTGCTGACGAGCGCGCTCGGCCGGTGGCGCGGTACGCCCTACGAGGGGTTGCGCCACCCCGCTGTGCTCACCGAAGTCACCCGGCTGGAGCGTCTGCATACGCGGCTGAGGGAAGATCTGGCCGAGACCTGGTGTGTGCTCGGCGGACACCTCGACGCGTTGGCCCTCCTTCAGGAACTACTCGACGAAGACCCTCTGCGTGAACAGGTCTGGGCCCGGCTTGTCCTGGTGCTGAACGAAACCGGTCAGCGCGGTGAAGCGCTCGCGGCCTATCGCAGGGCGCGCGCGATCATCGTCCGCGAACTGGGTGTCGAACCGGGCGCGGTACTCGCCGGAGCCCATCGGGCCGTCCTGTCGGGTGAGTCGGCGCTCGGCAGTGTTTTGCAGGTCGGCTGACGTCCGTCCGTCGATTCTGACCTGAATCGCCCGAGTTGATGGCCGCCCGGCGTTTCCGCCGGACGGCCATCGTGTCATTTGACCGTGACAGAGGCGCTCGACCAGGACGAGTTGTCCGGGCTCGAGGTTGTGACGGTGCGAGTCTGACCGGGCTTCATGCCCTTGCTGTCCACCGAGACGTGTCCGGCACGAGACCGCTGCTCCTCGGCCTTGCCTTTGCCGTCGCCCTTCTTGTCGGCCTTCCCCGGATGGTGTTTGTGCTTGCCGGGCTTGAGCTTCTTCAGCTCGTCCTTGGCCTTGTCGACCTCGCCCTTGGCCTTGTTCACCTCGTCCTTCGCCTGTTCGACCAGTTTCCTGGCCTTCTCGAGAGAGCCGGAGGCTTTGTCGACGGACTCGGTGACCTTCTTGAGGCTCTCCGGTACCGCCACGGCCGGCTGTCCGACGACGGTGACGCGCGGCGGAAACTGGAAGAGCTGCGGTTCGCGACCGTCCTTGACGACGGTCGGCTTGGCAACCGCGGCCTTGACCACGGGTGTCCGCATCGCCGGGCGAGACACCGACTTCCTCGACTTCGCGGCGGGCACGACCTTCGCCACTTTCCTGACCGATGCCGCTTGCGCAGCCGGGGCGGCGGAGACCACGGCGGGTGGCGCGATCTCCTGTACCGGCGAAACGAGGGGTGTCACTGCCGTTTTCGGGGCGGCGTCGGGCTCTTGCGCCGCCGTCGCGACCTGCCCGGCTGGTGCCGCGGCGGCGGACGGTTCATCGGCGCCTTCGAAGGCGCCGAAAGTCCACGCGCCGAGGGCCGCGGTCGTCAGGCCCGCGACGCCGATCACACCCGCACGCTTGATATTCATGGAACTACCTCGATTTCGGTGTTGTCGCCGTGACCATCACGGCTGGGTCTCGTCTTCGTGGCGACGTTCATAGACTTCTTCGGCGATCTCACGGCCCATCAGTCCGCCGAAGATCCCGGCGGCCACGCCGACCGCGATCCCGACGGGAGTCGCGATCACCAGTCCGGTGGTCACCCCGAAAAGGAGTGACGCGGTCCCGCCACCGAGACCGGTGAAGACGCTCCTGGTGAGCGGTTTGGCCTCATGCCGCAGGTAGTAGTCGTACTCGACCCGCTCAGTCGGCTCTTCGTAAGCAAGGGACGACGTTTGACCGAGCCATACCTCTTCCGGGATCACCAGGTACCGATGCTGCGGGATGACCGGCCGGCGCGGCACGGCGAACTTCCGGAAGGCGGTGCGCATCGACAGTTTCGGCCGTTCGGCGAGGGTAATGGTCATGGCCTTCAGTCCCGGTCGCCGCTCATGATCTTGACCGGCTTTTCGTGATCCTTACGCCTCTCGTCGTCTTGGCGCTTGTCGGCACTCTTCCGGAGCTTCTCCAGCTCTCCCTTGGCTTTCTTGAGGTCGAGCCTTGCCTTCTCCAGAGCCCTCTCGGCGTGTTTCACCGCTTCCTCACCGGTGTCGACCGCCTTGGCCGAGTGCCGCACCTGCTGGAGGATCGTCTCCTGTGGCGGTGCCGGCAGCGAAGCGAGCAAGGCCCCGCCGAGGAACCGCTTCTGCGACAAGGCTTTCGAGGTGACGGTCTTCACCGCGCGCGGGTCTGTCGTGGCCGCCTTCTTCACCACCGGCACCGAAGTGGACAGCTTCTTGACCGTCCGCGCCGGTTTCGCGTCCCGCTCCACCGGCGCCGTCCGCTTGACGGCGGGCACAACGGGCGCCCGGCCCGGCAGCACCGGTCGCACGACCGGCTGCGGGGTAAGGTGTTTCGGCACGACCGGCTCGGCGGGCGCGGTCCAGGGCTTGGCCTGCCTGGTCTGCGGCGCGGGAGTTCCCGACTTCTGCTGCGGTGGCGGTACTTCTGCGTGCTGCGGCTTCGCGGCTTGTGCCGAATCCTGTGCCGGTTTGTCCTCGGACCGGTCGTCCACCAGCGCGTTCGCGGTGGAAGCGCCAATAGCCGCCGTGGCGAGGCCGGCGACGCCGTAGATGGCGGCCCGGCGGAGATTGTTCTTCTGCTTCATCCGTCCCACCTCTTTGATCCGGTGCGCTGCTGGCGATCAGCTTGGAGTGCGCCGGTTCAGTGGCGGTACATCGGCGGTACATCGGCGGTACATCGCGGCAGGAAGCTGTCACCATCGCCATTCCGCCGTCGTGGTGCCTATTCTGAGCCGATGCGACCGGAAGACGGGGAAGCGCTCGGCGGAGGGTCGGCCGGCGACGTGTACGCGTACGGCGATGTCGCACTCAAAGTGTTCCCCGGCAGGCTGGACGAGCGCTCCCGGCTACTCCTGAAACAGGAATTCGAGCAGCTTTCGGCTCTGGGCGGGCAAGTTCTCGTACCGGACATCATCGAGGACCTGCCCGACGGCCGATGCTCGACGCGAAGCGAACTCTGCACAGGATCGCTGCCGCAACTCGTCGGTTCGGCGGGCAGGCTGTCGGTCTCGGATACGCTGGTGCTCGGTTCGGCCCTCGCCTCGACACTGGCGACGGCACACGAGGCCGGAATCGTCCACGGCAGGCTGACCCCGGACAATGTGCTCTTCCGCGCGTCGGGTGAGCCGGTGGTCAACGACTTCGAACACACCCTGCGCTCGGTGTTCGTGCGCGACCCGGACCACGGCGGTCACCTGCTTGCCCCGGAAGAGCTGGAGGGCGAGGCCGCGGACCTGTATGGGCTCGGTGTCGTGTTGTACTTGGCGTTGACCGGTGTGCTGCCGCATCCTGGCCGTCCGCCGTTGCACCGGGAGGACGCGCCGATCGACCTCCTCGCCCTCATCGAGAACCTCCTCGCCGAGGCCCCGGAGTCGCGTCCGGCCGACGCGGCGCTGGTAGCGGACCTCCTCGCCGGACTGCTGACCGGGTACAGCACGCGGGAGCAGTCCACTGTGGACGACATTCCGCCGGTGACCGTGACGCACGGGTTTCCGCTCCCGTCGACCGGCAAGGCCGAAACCAGCGTGTCACCGCGTAAGTCCGTCTGGCCGGTGCTCACCGTCGGCGCGGCCGCCGTGCTCACAGCCGCCGCGTGGATTTTGCTTCCGGGTTCGGCAGACCACGCTCCTCAGGCGCTTGCCCAGCCGGCCACCATCCCCGCCTCGGTGAAGCCGATCAGTAAGCCTGGGACGGGGGTCGAGCTGGCTCCGCCAAGCGACAGCGGCTCCACGGTCACGCTCTCCTGGCGAGCACCGGAGGGAATGGATTCGGCCATCGTGGTCACGGACGAGACGGGCCGATCGCGGACGACGATCGTGCGGCGGCAGCGGTCGGCGACCATTCCCGTCGAACCGGGGCGAAAGTACTGCTTTCTGATCCAGGTGACCGACGGCGGCGGGATCGACGAGAGCCCCGCGTATCCCATCCGGGGCGCCGACTGCCGGAACTGACCACCGGCTTGTTGTAGCGTTGACACCGTCTCCCGGCCGCACGGTGAAGAGGGGATCCGGCCGACGCATGAGCACTGCCTCCACTCACGGCCCCGCCGCCACCATCGTGGCCGGCCCCGGCGACACGGTCCTCAAGGTGTATCCGGGCTCGCTGGATCGCCGGACCAGGGCGGCACTGGACCGGGAACAAGCAGCGCTGTCGGCCGCCGCGCATGTCCCGGGCATCCTGCGGGTGGACGAGATCACCGCGCTTCCCGACGGCCGGACGATCTTGCGGATGCCACGCTGTGACCGCTCCCTCGCCACGCTGGCCGAGCCTCTGCCCGTCGCCGACGCACTCCTCATCGGCGAGACCGTCGCGCGCGCCCTCGCCGCCGCGCACGCGGCGGGGGTCGTGCACGGCTCGGTCACTCCCGGGAACGTGCTGCTACGGCCGTCGGGTGAGCCCGTCGTGGCCGACTTCGGCGTGACGCTCAGGCGGAGATTTCCCCGTGACCCGTTGTACGACTTGGAGTTCACCGCCCCGGAGACCGTGCGCGACCAGACGATGGACGAGCGCACCGATCGGTACGGCCTCGGTGCCGTCCTGCACCTGGTGCTGACCGGCGAGCCTCCCCACCGCGTGGTCGTCGGCGAACAGCCGGCTGTACGGATCCACCGGGTCCTCACCGAGCCGGTCGCGCCGATCACCCGGCCTGGCGTCCCGGACGAACTCGCCGCGCTCGTCGGCGACCTGCTCTCCAAAGACCCGGAACGACGCCCGCACGACGCCGAGATCCGGCTGGGCCGTCTGCTCGACGCGGTACCGCCTGCCATCCCGCTCGATCTGCCCGATGAGCCGATCCTCGTGCTGGAGCCGTCCCGGCCGGAGCAGCCGCCACGGGCGACCGCGACACGGAAACGGAAGTACGGTACGGCCACCGGTATTCTCGCCGGGATCTGCGCCGCGGTGGCCGTGCCGTGGTTCCTCTCCACGACGAGCGACGACACCAAGCCCCCCGGTCCCGCGATACCCCGGGCGAACCCCGTCGAAATCACGCTGTCCCCGCCCGTCGACCGCGGAACCTTCGTCGAGCTGTCGTGGACGTCGAACGCCGTACTGGACTACGCGGTCGTGCTCGCCGGGGAAGACCGCCGAGAACCGCAGGTGATCATGGTGCAACGGGACAACCACCGGCGGATCGAGGTGCGACCAGGACTGCGGTACTGCTTCCTGATCCAGGGCATGAACCCCCAAGGCACCTACGAAAGCCGCCCCCAGCCGATCCGCGGCGCCGTCTGCACGCCGTGACTCAGGCACCACGCGGCGGGAACAGGACCCTGGCGTTGACCGCGGCACGCAGCCGCGCACGCAACGGTCGTCGCCTGAGTCCTTTTCGCACAGCCCGGACCGAGGCCCACGCCTCGTCCGACACATCCGGCGCGGTCCCCGACCACAGCGCGGCGTCCACCGAACGCGCCAAGGCACTCAGGCCGTCCACTGTGGATTCCTGACCGAAGACGCCGACGGACGAGACCAGATCCCGCACCGTCATCCCCGCCGTCACCGGAACCCCATGCGCCCGCACCCGGTCCCTCGCTTCCGCCCAGGCGGCGATCACCCCGGCCCGTCCTTGCCTGCGTCGTCTTCGCCAAGCCCGTAACCCGGTCACGGCGGGAACCCCGGCGGCCCAGAGCGTTACGAGACCGCCGAGACCGATCCCGGTCACGAGGGCGATCGCCACCCAATCGGCCCCATCCGACGATTCGTCCTCCACGGACTCACCCGGGGGGAGTCGTGGATTCTCCAGTTTCCGTTCCGGCGGCAACTGGGTCCGCACCTCCGCCACGGCGGCGGCGATCCCGCTCGCGGAGCCCGATCCACTCTGCTTCGCCGTGCCCGACGGATCCAGCGGTACCCAGCCGACCTTGTCGACCGCGACCTCCGGCCAGGCGACGATGTCGGCATTGCGGACCACATGCGACCCGTCGGCCTCAGCCCGTTCCGGCGCTCGGTACCCGACGACGAGCCGGGCCGGGATCCCTTTGAGTCGCGCGAGAACCACGTACGCGGCGGCGAATTGCTCGCTCGTCCCTCGTTTGTCGTCGAGCAGGAACCGGCGCAGTTGCGGCCAGCCGTGCCCGGTCGGCAAGTCGTCCCCGATGGCCAGGCGGTAGTTGTCGGCGAGGAAGCGTTCGAGCGCGACGGCGGTCTGGAACGACGGCCGCAGCTCGGGCAGGACACGGTCGGCGAGTTCGTCGATGGCCGCGGGGACGGTCGCGAGACCGCCCAGCCCACCCGGGAGCCGGGGATCCATCCCTGCCCCCATCAAGTCGTCCGCGCCGACTACTGGTTCCCACCAGCTGAGGGTGTACCGGGCAGCCGTGGACGGTCGGCCGGCGATCAGGGTCCCGCGTGCCTCGTCCACCAGCGCGTCGATTCCCGTGACCGAAACTGGTGATGCCTGGCCGGGGAGCCATGGCCCGAGCGAACCGGTCACCTCGATGGCCGCATGGCGCCGGGTGACCGGTACCTCCACGTCCGGCGCGATCTCCGCTCCCATGCGCCGGAAACCCTCGCCGGGGAACCAGTTCGAACCGTCGAAGCCGTCCAGCACGACCAGCGGCCAGCGCCGCGTCGCCGGGCTGTCCCCGGTATAACGGAAGACGTGCGGTGACGGGTTTTTGCTTCGGTACGCGACCTCCGCCAGCGGATTCATGACCGGATCCTGCGTCAGCGGTACGGATTCGTCGTCTTTGAGCGAATACGCCGGCCTGGCCAGCGGATCGGCGGCGGTGAACGCGAGCGCACCCACGACGCCGAGCGCGACGGCGGGCGCGATCACCTTGAGCAGTCGAGACGACTCCACCAGCGACAGGCCGGCGATCGCCGCGTAGCCGATGCCGGCGGCCACCGCGGTGAAACCGGTCACCGCGACGTAAGCCTGACTCAGCACCAGTACGAGCAGTCCGGGGACCAACGCGAGCAACGGCCGCCGGAGCCGGTGCAGCAACTCGATCCCGAACACGGCGGCGACCAGGACGGCCAGCGGCACGAAGACGAGCAGCCGCGGGTCCGGCCGGGCGGGCCAGGTCGACTGCAGGGCCAGCTGCCAGCCGTGGACCGCCCCTTCGGTGAGCACCGCCATCGACTCGCCTGTCGGGATCCCGGCGACCGTCGTCCCGGGCAGCGCAGTCTCGATCACCGCCAGCAGTCCCGCCACCACGGCGATCACCGGACGCCACGGGACCAGGCCAGGGGCCCGTCTACCGAGTTCGGCGGCTCCGTAGGTCACCAGGACCACGGCCCCGATGGGCGCCAGCAGCGAGGAAAGACCGAAGACCGGCGCGAACAACAGCCCGCCGAGCGCCGCCGCGGCGAGCACCGCGACATCACGGCTCCGCGCGGTCACGACACCACCTCGTTCCACCGGCTCACCGCCTCGGCCGCGTCCGCCGCGCTGATCCGGCGCGCACGCGGCACTCCTTCGACGCCGTGCACGCCGAGGCCGTCCATGCCCAAGCCATGGGTACCCACCCCGAGTACGAACATCGACGAGAAATGCGGCCGGACGACAGCCAGTCCGCGTAGCTCGGGACCGGCCCTGCCGGTCACGACCACGAGACCTCCACCGCGGACCCCCTTGCGGGACAGCGCCTCGGGGATCAGCGGCCGGTCACGGGCCGGGTCCTGTCCCACCTCGGACAGTACGTCCAGCAGCCTCCGCGCGGCCCGTATCCCGCCGAAGGTGGTCAGGTCCTCGCCCGTCGAAGTGATCAGACGGCACCGGTGGCCGGCTGTCGCCGCGGCGTTCACCAGTGAGGCCGCCAGCTCGGCGGCTTCTTCGAAGTCGTTCTCCGACAACACCTTCGAGCGGGTGTCCAGCAACAGCGTGAACCGCGGATGATCGGGGTCGACGTAGTCCCGCACCATCAGCTGCCCGGTCCTGGCGGTGGCTTTCCAGTGCAGGTGACGGACCTCGTCACCGACGACGTATTCGCGCACGTCACGCAGGTCCGCGGAACCGTGCAGTGAATCGTCGGTGGTCGGCCCTTCGTGATGGTGCCGCGGATGCCCGGTCGCCGGCGCGCGCACGCGATGCAGTTTCGGATAGACCCACAGTGTCGCGGTGCCGCCGGCAGGCAGCGGCCGTCGCACCAGGCCGAGTGGATCCGCCCGTTCGAGAATCAGCGGCCCCACGGTGAACCGGCCTCGTTTCCGCGTCGGCAGTTCGTAGTGGTAGATCGCCTCGCCACCCGCTGCCAGAGGGCGCACCGAGACGGCCAGCTCCGCCCCGTGCTGCCCGTGTTCCCGCGCGGTGAAACCGGGTTGCCGACGCGTTCCGGGATTGCCGACCAGCAACCGGGCCAGCGCCGGTCGTCCGCGCTCGACCCGGTCCGGGAACACCTCGCGTCGCACAGTGACCCGAGGGCGCCGGACGACCATCGCCATCCCGGCGAGCAACGCGCCCACCGCGGCCCCGGCGACGGCGCGCAGCAGCGGCTGCCCGGCCAGCTCGCCCGCGCCGTACAGCAGTACGGCGGCGACCAGCACTCCGATGCCACGTCCAGTGAGTCGCATCGGCTACTTCCAGACCAGCTTCTTCGATTGGACACTCTCGGCGGTCACCCAGACAGTGCGCCCGACCGTGCCCTGGGGGAATCCGTCGAAGGCGAGTTTGCCGTCCGGTCCCACCTGCCTCGTCACGCTGTCGTGGACGCCGTCGTCGGTATGACAGCTGATGGTCAGTGTTTTGCCGGGCGTGAAGCCGGACATCACGATGTGCACGAAGGCGCAGGCGGGTGGAGAACAGCCAGTGGCCGTGGTGGCCGCACCCCGCGAAATGGTGATGCTCCGGTCCGAGGGTTCATCCCCCCTCTGCTTCGTGACCGCCGCCGCCTTGCCCCTGCCCGCGGAATTCTCGGCGATCACGGTGACGGTGAAGGACTGCGTGATGCCGATGTCCTCGATGAGATACGCCCGGGCCGAGCCCGCCACCCGCACGGAGCCGGCACCCGAGCCGTCGGCACGCCGCCACGACACGTGATAGGCGGTGACCGGCGAGCCGTTCTCCGCCGCCGGCCGCCAGGTCACGTCCGCGTCGGTGTCACCGGTCTTGATCCGGACGTTGAGGCCCACCGGCGCACCGGGGACCTTGATGCTCGCCTGCGGCGTCACCGGGCCCGACGAGGCACCGGGGCCGGTGCCCGCCCGGTTGATCGCGGACACCGTGAACGTATAGGCGGTCCCGTTGGCCAGGCCAGTGATCGACGTGGCCGACACTCCCCCGCCGACCGCCTTCTCCCCACCTTGCCAGCTGATCCGGTACCCCGTGAGAGCCGCACCGTTGGCCGCGGCCGCGCCCCACTTCACCGACACCGAGGCGTCGCCGGGGGTCGCCGTGACCGACCGCGGGGCGCCCGGCGGACTTGCCGGGACGGGCGCCTGTGGCTTCGGCTGAGGTTTCGGCTGCGGCTGTGGGACCGGCCTGCCGGTGGAGTCACCTCTCGGCGACGCCGGCGGTGGCGTACCGGTTTCCTGCGTGTCTCCGGGCTTGACCGATGGCGGGTTCACCGGTGTCGGGTTCTCGGCCGGTTCCCGGCCACCGGCCACCGCGACGTCGTTCACCGCGCCGCCGGGATCGACGACGAGGACATGGGCGCCGTCGGCTCCGTCCACATAGACCCGGGAGTCCTGGCCCCGGACCGGGGGATGCTCGGCCCCGCCGGGAACCGGCCTGCTGTCCCGCTTGCGGCCGGACCCGTCGTAGGTGGTCAACGTGCGGTTTCCCTTGTCCACCAAAGCGACCACGGAACCGGAAGAAGCCAATCCCACGTAATCGCCCGGTGGGAGAGGGACACTCACCGGCGGCGCCGCGGGACCGACGAGGTGGAGCTTCGCACCGGACCGGTCCAGGATGGCCAACTTGCCTTCGACGTCGTTGGCGGCCACGACCGCGGTTTCCGGCAAATCCACGCCGAGCCGCACCGGATCACCGAGCCCGGCGGGCGAAATCCGCCGTACCGTGTCGTCCTCGCTGTCCACGAAGACCGGCCCGTCCGGGGTGAGCGCCAGTGAACCCTTGTGCCTGCCCGGAATCGCGATCGGGCACAAAACGCGGGTGGCGTCGGGGGGCAGTTCGCACAACAGCCCGTTGTCGATCTGGTGCAGCCACAACCGCCCGTCAGCCGTCGCGACCGGGTCACCCAGCCTGCCCCCGACCTCGATCCTCGCCGAAGCGTTCCCGAGCCGGATCACGACACCCGCCTGGCGGTACACGCCATACGGCCCGCCCTGGGTCTCCACCGCCACCGGCCATTCGTTCGCGGGGGACGGCGTGGTCTTCTCCACCGATAGCGTCGACTTCCCGAACTCGACGACGCTCGACGGCGGGAGCACGTATCCGTGGGTGGGGCCTTGGGCGACCCGGCTGCCCGGTTCGACGCCCGGCACAGGTACCTGCGCGTCGGGTCGTTCACCTGAACCGTCGATGTGGAACGCCGACCCCAGCGCGGAGTTGTAGATCCAATGTCCCGTCTGGACCAGATCCAGGCCGGGCAGCGGCTTCGCCGCCCCGGTGACCGCGATCCCGACCACCGCGACGGAGCAGGCGACGATCGCGGCGATCGGCCCTTTCGCCCGCAGGCTCCCGAACTTCCGTTCCATCGCCACGGATCACACCGGGTTCATCGCGGGCGCGGGCGTCGCCGCCAGCGCTTCGGCGACGATCTCGGCGGCGGAGCGCTGGTTGAGTTCCGCGTCGGCGGTGAGCACCAGGCGATGGGCGAGCACCGGTTCGGCGATGCTCTTGAGGTCGTCCGGTGTCACGTAGTTCCGGCCGTCGGTCGCCGCGATGCCCTGCGCCGCGCGGACCAGGGCGACACTCCCGCGCGGGCTCGCGCCGTAGCGGACCGAAGCGTGCTCCCGTGTCGCCGCCGCCAGCCGGACCGCGTAGGAGCAGATCGCCGGGTCGAGATACGTGTCCCGTACCTGGTCGATGGCGCGACGCAAGGTTTCCAGGTCCACCACCGGGGAAAGCTCGTCCGGGCTGACCCGCGCGCAGTCGCTCATGATCACCCGCATTTCCGAGTCGTGGTCGGGATAGCCGACGGAGATCCGCATCATGAAACGGTCGAGCTGGGCTTCGGGCAATCGGTAGGTGCCCTCCATCTCGATCGGGTTCTGGGTGGCGATCACCAGGAACGGATGCGGGACGTCATGGGGCACGGAATCGACCGTCGCCCGCCGCTCGGACATCACCTCGAGCAGTGCCGACTGGGTTTTCGGGGTACCTCGGTTGATCTCGTCGGCGAGCACGATGTTGGCGAAGATGCCACCAGGATGGAATTCGAACTTCTCGTTGTTCTGGTGGTAGACCATGACGCCGGTGACGTCGCCGGGCAACAGGTCGGGCGTGAACTGGATACGGTTCCAGCTCCCACCGATACTGCGCGCGAGGCATCGGGCCAGCGTCGTCTTCCCCAGCCCCGGGACGTCCTCGATCAGCAGGTGTCCCTCGGACAGCAGCGCGGCGATCGAGAGCCGGACGACCTCCGGTTTCCCGCGCAGTACGCGCTGCACGTTCTCGGCGACCGCCCGATAAACCCCGGTCGCTACCGGCTGGTTCATTTGTGTCCCCCTCAGAACGGTCTTACGGTCAGAATGGTCCCGCGTGGCACCCTGGACCAGTCCGGAATCGGAAATCTGTCCCGGAATCGTGCTGTCCGGCGCGACGATCGACGCCGTCACCGCTACGGATCACGTCCAGCAGGGTAGCGCGTCCACGTCACACGTCCGGCCTGATCCACTGCTCCGTAAGGGGGATTGTGCTCATCCACCGCCGTTCACCCCGCTCCGGAAGGCAGCGCGAACTCGAAGATCGCCCCGCCCTCGTCACGGTTGTAGACACGCAGCGTTCCGCCATGGATATCCGCCACCCATTTGACGACGGCCAAGCCGATACCGGTCGATCCGCCACCGCTGACGAATCGTTCGAACAGGGCCGCGGCCTCGGCTGGATCGATCCCCGGCCCGCGGTCGGCGATGATCACCCTGCCGTCGAGCACGGTGATCTGGATATCGGCCTCCTCGTCCGGTGCACGGCCGTGGCCCAGGGCGTTGCCGATCAAGTTCGCGATCGCACGCCGCAGCAGCGTCGCGTCCCCATCGACTCGAGTCGGCACCGAAGTGACCGAAATCCGCGCGCCACCGGCCGGCATGTCCTCGACCACCATTTCGACCAGCTGATCGAGCATCAGCGGTCCGATCGACAACTCGTCGACACCCGCGACGACCCGCGCCCGTTTCGGCCACAAGTCGATGATGTCGCCCATCATCGACGCCAGACGGATCGTCCTCGGCAGCATCTCGGCCTGTTCGGCGGGATTCCGCATCGCCGTTTCAGCCAGCGCGCGCAACCCCGCGACCGGTGTCTTGAGATCGTGCACGACCCCGTCCAGAAGCTGGGAAACCCCGTCCAGCAAAGACTTCTGCTGTTCCAGCGCATCGGCGGCCGGGCGTATGGCCCTGCCCGCGATGACGTAACCGGCGGCGCCGAGCACGAGCACGAGGAGCGCGCACCCGCCGATCACCAGCAACATCCACTGCTCATGCTGTCGCTGGATTCCTTCGGCGTCGGCGACGACCACGAACGCGCCCACCATCTGTCTGTCCGAGTCCTTGAGCGGATCGGCCGAGACGTACACCGTCCGTCCCCCGGCCGTTGTCTCGTAGCCGGTTTTCGACGTGTCCGTATCGGTCGCCTCGCTCGCCAGCCGGTTCAGCAAGGTGTCGTCGACGGCGACACACTCGCGTTTGCTTCGATGCTGTTCGAATTTCGGCGCGCTGCCCAGCATGACGGCGAACTGGGGGCACTGCTCGTTGATCGTGTCGGTGCCGAGGTAGGCGGTGACGATGGTGCCGCCGTCGGCGGCGACGAGCCGGGCGAGCGTCGCGGCGACCTGACGTACATCGCTGTCGAGCCGCTGCCTGCCGTGGTCGACGTCCGCCTCGATCAACAGCCACGCCAGCATCACCAGCCCCACCGCGTTCATCGCGGTGAACAGCAGCGTCAACAACCGGCGGAGCCGGCGCAACCGGCCGGTCGAGGAGTCGGTCACGAGAGTCGGTATCCGACGCCGCGTACCGTCTCCACCGGGTCCGGTTCCCCCAGCTTCCGGCGCAACCGCTTGACCACGGCGTCGACGACGTTCGCCATCGGCTCGCTTTCCAGGTCCCAGCAATGCTCGATGAGGTCCGCGCGAGAGACCGCCATGCCCGGCCGGGTCGCGAGATACTCGAGGATCGCGAACTCCCGGTTGCTCAGGGAAAGGAGGACGCCGCCCCGGCGCACTTCGCAGCGGGCGAAATCGACCTCGAGGTCGGCGTGCCGGAGCACCGGCGGCCTGCCGTCACCGCGGCGGCACAGGTTCATCACTCGCGCGAGCAGTTCCGCCATCACGAACGGCTTGACCAGGTAGTCGTCCCCGCCGTGTTCGAAACCTTCGACCCGAGCGCTCCCCGAATCCAGCGCGGTCAGGAACAGAACGGGCACGGTCCAACCCGATCGCCTGCGCTCGTCGACGAACCGGATGGCGTCGCCGTCGGGCAACATACGGTCGAAGACCGCGCAGGCGTGTGGAACCGTCACCGAAGCGAGCACTTCGGCCGCCGCGGCCATCGATCCCACGGCGTCCACGGTGAACGACGCGGTCCGCAATTCCGCGGACACGGCCAGCCGGATATCCGCGTCGTCCTCGACGAGCAGCACCCTCGCGTTCATTTCATGGAGGTTAGCGTCCGGACTTGTGGCGAGGGAGCGCGGACAGGACCACCAGCCATTTGGAATGGGCGCCCTTGACTGGCTACCGTTACGGAAGTGCGGATCTTGGTCATCGAAGACGACGAAGCCTTGCGGATGTCGGTGCACTCGTCTCTGCGTACCGCCGGGTTCGCCGTTGATTCCGTGGGCGACCTCGGCCCGGCCGACGAGGCGCTGTTCGTCAACAGCTACGACTGCGTGGTCTTCGACCGGCTGCTGCCCGGCGGCGACGCACTGGACTACGTCGAACGGAAACGCGCCGCCGGCTGGGCAGTCCCCGTCCTGTTCCTCACCGCGCTCGGTGATCCCGACCAGCGGGTCGCCGGTCTGCGCCGCGGCGGCGACGATTACCTCGAAAAACCCTTCGTCGTCGCCGAAATGGTGGCGCGCGTGCGCAGCCTTTGCCGACGCGGCCGGGTGACGGTGCCACCGGTGCTCCGAGCGGGTGACCTCGAACTGGACACCGGCCGTCACGAGGTCCGGCGCGGCGGCGTGCTCCTGAGCTTGAGCCGCACCGAATTCGCCGTGGTCCGGCGCCTGCTGGAGAACGCCGGACAGCCGGTGTCCCGCGACGACCTCATCAGCGCGGGCTGGGACATGCACGCCGACCCGGCGTCGAACGTCCTGGACGTGGTGCTGACAAGTCTGCGAAGAAAACTGCTGAACCCCCCGCTGATCACCACCGTACCCAAAGCCGGTTACCGAATCGGATGATCTGCATCCGGACGAGCGGTATCGCGTCACCTCTGTCAGCACCGCACCTTCGTCTTGTTCCCCCTGGGACGCGTTCTCGATGTCGTCCACCTCGGGCGATCGCCTTCGACGTCCGAATGGTGCGGCGCACCGGTTCAGGCTCGGTACATCCGCAGTTCAACGGGTCGCGTCCGGGACGGTGACCGGGCGCTGCCCCGTCACCGCTGATGTCCATGCATTTCGGTGCCCATCCGAATCATCAGCGCGCATACTCTTGGCGGTTAATCTCGGCTTCCCGGATGCCGTAAAATCCTGCACGGACCCATCCCGCGTTAGGGGGACGCCATGGACCAGCCACGAACGCCCGGACTCCCTACAAACCATCCGCTCGGAAGAACAAGGCCGAGGTCGTCAGCCAGCAGCGACGGGGACGCGGTCGCATCGCGTCGACGTCCGTCCACGGACACGCGGCTGCGGGTTCTCGAGCGCCGCGACCTCTACCGAAGCAATCCCTTCGGCTTACTCGATCTGGACACCACCACAGACCAGGACCTCGTTCGCAAGCGGATCGACCGAATCAAGCACCAATCCACAACCGAAGCCGTCTCCGGACTGAACAATCCTGAGCAGCGTCTGGTCGAGGAAATATTCTGGTTCTGGGGAGAACCCGGCCTGTGCGGTTGTCCGGCGAATGTGCACGAAACGCACGACAAGGCGATCCGTGCGCACGCGGAGATCCTCAAAGCGGAAGTGAACCGAGAAGTAACAGGGTCGTCACGCACGGAGCACTGGCGGGCCGCCGCGGAAGCCTGGCACGACGCTCTGAGAGACCAAGGATTCTGGGCGCATGTCACCTTTCGCGCGGAGACGCTCGGCGCCCACACCGAGGGCGGGATGCGGGCAGCGCTCTGTCACGCATTGCTGACGCCGCAGGCGGTGATCGCCGCGGATCACGAGGATCACGAACTCGCCGCACTGCTCGACGTCTGGAAGGTCGATGCACAGGTCATCGACACCGCTCGCGCACGCGCGGCCCAGCCGGCCCTGGCACGGTTCGAAATCTTGTGCAGATGGATCGAATCCAAGGACGTCGGACAAGCCGTGAACAGCTGTTTCGGCAAGCTCATTCCCTCACTCCACTGGCTGGACGAGAATTTTCCCTCCGAACGCTTCCCCGCCGCCCGGTTTCGGAAGATAGCCCAGCTACGCACACGCGCGAACACGCTGCTCGACAATGTCGCCTCCAAAGCCGAGCGGCGACTGACGGGCGGCACCGCCATCGCACGAGCACTTCGCGGCCGGGAGGTGTCGGCACCGACTGAACCGGATCGGGCGTACGAACCTCCGACTCCCGGCAAATGGCAGGCTGACCGAAATGAACGCCTCGATCGAATCCAGCGGATGATCGCTGCTCAATCCTACCGAAGCGCCCTCCGCGAACTCGCCGAATGGCGCGCCAAGGCACCTGAACACGAGACCGAAGAGATCGACCGGCTGCTCGCGCGAGTTCACAAGCTCAACCAAGACCGCGAAACGCTACTGGAATCAGGGAAACGGGCAGAGCCGGCGCGGGCGGCACTCGCGTTCCTCCATGTCACGCTGGTCACTGGAGCCACCCTGTGGTGGCTTCCGATGTGGGCGGTGGTGGCGATGGCCACGATCCTGGCGCCGATCCCGTTCACGGTGGGGTTCTCCGCGGGCTTCACGACCGGCCTCGGGCAAAGGCTCAACGCCGGGTGGCTGGTCGCCGCGGCGGCGAGCGTCCCCGGGCTCGCCTTGGCGGCCCAGGACTGGACCCCGCTCATGGCGTTGGCAGCAGTCGTTCTCACCGTCCCCTTGACGATGCCGATCGCCCGGAAACTGAACGAGACGCGACGGCATATTCCCACCGTGTGATCGGCCGGGGCGAAGGAGCGTCCAGTCGACCGTCGTTCTTTCGGCGCTGCCACCGGAGCGCCGTCAACCACCGCACCTGCCCGGTCACCTGGCGATCAGGAAACTCCCTGGTCAGGCGTGTCCCAGTCTGGAAGCGGTGCTGAGCGGCACCCAGCCGGGTTGTGCTGGCCAGTCCACGGATTCTGGGTGACGGCACGAATCTCAGCGGCACGTCGGATTTCGCGCATTTCCCGAAGCCGAAGGCGAACAACGGCTACGGCAACGGGTCCAGCGAAACGCCGACATGGGCGCCGACGTCATCAAGGTCATGACCTCCGGCGGGCAAATCACCCCGCACACGGCACTCATGCGATCCAGGCAGCGGTCAACGCCGCCGTCGCCACTGTCGAGCACCGCACGTGGCCACAAGACGGCGGAGGAGGCTACGACACCCAAGACGGCTGGCAAGGCCGACGCGGGTTGGCTACACGGCAGACCAGGTCATCGGAATGGCCACTACAACGAGTTCGCAGGCCCTCGACCTGCGAACTCACCAGACAACGCCACTTTCGCTTTACACAGGCCGCTCGCGATCTCAACGCTGAACGGCGTGACCGGTCCGATCTGCGGGCATCATTGGTCCACAGTGGACCATAACCGTCATAGGCACATCGCCACAGCGAGAAGACGGCCGTTGAGTTTTCGCCGGAGCGTTCGATCATGCCGGGCAACGCGCAAGCAGGCGATGTCACTGTGGCACGGGATCGTCGCCATACCGTGGCGAATCGTTACACCGCTAACTCGGGGCAGAACGCCGGCCCAGATTTCCCGGGCCGGTACCTGACACACACCCGCCTGCCCGACGAAGTGCCGGACGACAGAATCCTGCCGCCGGCCGCCCCACTCACGAGCGGCGTCCCGGTCAGCCGGGTGTAACGGGGGCGGAACCGCCGGGCCGTCAACCAGAGCGTGCCTCCCGAAGTCGGCGGGCCGCACCGGGTGTGACCTGGCAGCGTGTCTTGATCATGGAAGCAGTCGGGCGACTACCATTTCTGGCGCGCCCGTTGCCGCGCGTCGAACTCTTCGATCGCCTTACCCAAATCCTGCAGCGGCCCGCGGTCTTCGGTCACCTCAGCTGAGCCGCGCTCGTACAGAGCCTTCGCAGAGGCCAGTACAGCAACGGCGAACTCGGCAGCGGAGGAGGAATCGACGTGATCTGCCCCGTGCGAGATGTCGAGCATGGACTGGTGGTGCGTGAAGGTCAGGGTAAAGCTGGAGTCTGCCCCGACGAAGGTTCGCGTGCCGTGGCCCTCGTCCAGCGCCAGCTGGGCGTCCCAGAGCAACTGCGCCGCGGAGAGGTAGATCATCAACCGCTGGTCGGGAATCTTACCCCGAGTCGAAGCGGTGCCGTCCCGGCCGACGATGTCGAGGTGGCCAAGTGAGAAGCCGCTGTGCGGCGGTTCGTCGTCGACAGAGAATGTGAACGAAACCATATCATTCGCCAATCGGGTACATGGTGATGATTTTATTGCCGTCTTTGGGGTCGATTATGAGCCGGTAGTTGGTCCGCTTGCCATTGATCGTCATCCTCCGTTCGAAGGTCTGATAGTCCTGGGCCAGGTTCGACTGCCGCGTGCCGTAGCGAAGTATTTCCTTGGCGGCAGCCTCGATCTGCGCACGTGTGGTGCCGGAAGCGAACAGGGTCCCCTGCTTGCTCGGTTGGTCTCCACCCGGGATATGTCGCTTCCAGATGTGGCGCCAGCCCACCTTCGCAGTCCCGTCCAGCATGCGTGGCTCGCCGCGCCCGGCGGTCGACGGGACGCAGGAAGGCTCGACGTTGTGCACGAGGACGGACTCGTCGCCGACGACGACGTAGTAGGTGTTGATGTCGGTGATGCTGAGGTTGTGGACGGTTTGCGGCACTGTTCGTTGGCTGGTCGCCTTGATAGCCAGAGACCGTCCATCGGGTGTCCGCAGGCGTTGACCGGGCGTGAGATCTTCGGCGTCGGTCCAGCTTTGTGAGCTGTCGTTCCAGAACGGGTGACCGTCGGTAGCCACGACCATGCCAGTCGCGTCGCCGGCGTCCCCATCGGTGTCGACAGTGATGTCGACGAGGTCTTTCTGGCCCGAACCCGCGATGAGAGCCGCCACGGCCCTGGAGCCCGACCTCCCGGTTACCGGATCGGTCGCGGCGACCAGATCGCCGACCTTGACATCCTCGATACGTTTGCGGCTGCCATCCGCCATCAGCACCAGAGTGCCGGGCACGAAGCTGTTCGGCGTCGCGCACCGGGTCGCTGCTTCAGCCGCGTCCTGTGCCGCGGAGGAGGCGTTCGTGCCGTATTCCGATGGACCGCCCCCCGGCTCTGTCCGGGAGGAAGTCGAGGGAACGGGCCGTGTGCCTGTACGGGTCGATCGTGGGGCGCGGACGGTAGACGAACCTGTTGGTTCTGGTTGGACGACCTTAGGCAAAGGTGCAGGGTCTGCGACTCGTTGGGCAGGATTCGCCTTGGACAGCGCACGGGTAGCGGAGACGTTGCCTTCATCGGCCCTTTTCGACACCGGCGCTGACACTGCCCGCCCTCCCTCGGCGGGAATTTCAGTTTCCCGCCCGGTTGCCCGCGCTGACAGCGACCCGGCCTGTCCCTGCTCAACACCCCTTGCCGACGACCTTGATGAGGGAATCTTTGTCGATTTCACTTCGGGGATCAACGTGCGTGTTGCCGCCGTATCGCCCTCCGCCGCCAGCTTCGCCGCTGCGACCGCCGCGGTACGGCCGCTCTTGGTCAGGGGCTTGACCTCGCGGGCGGCTATCGATGTTGCCTTCCCGCCACCGGGAATGACCGCTGAGCCCACCGCCCCTACGAGTTCGCTTTGGAACGCGTCACAGTCTTTTCTGCTGCCGAAGCAGCGCTTGCTGGTCCCATAGAGGTCGGAAAAGCCCCCGGACGCGGTGTCTGAAACCAATGCGGCCGTGCCCCACGCCGCCTCGGCAATCTCCCTGGGGTCCAGGCCGGCGGCCTGTTCCCACTGCTTCCGCAGGTCCTTGCTGTGCTCGATCAATCGCACATCAGGGCTTGACCTCCGCTCACCCTGTGGCGCTTGGATCCGGTTCCGTAGGTCTTGCAAGTCCTCCGCGGTCGGTTTGACCATATTGTCGGCGACTGCCGCATTGACCCTGTCCGCGTTCTTCACATCGAGCGGGTTATCCGACAGCGGCGTCACGTGGTAGCGAGATCTTTCCGTCGGTGTCCACGGCGTCGCGGGATCAAGAGGTGGGAGGGAGCCGATATAAGATTGCCCGGCGGGCGTTTGGTTGCGGATTTGTTGATAGTCCGCTGCTTCTGCGTCTCTTCTCTGTTGCTCCGGAGTTCTGGGGGCCTTGCCGCGCGCCGCATCGGTGAGGATCTGCCGAACCTTCGCATCTCGTGCCGCCTCGGCGGCGGACTCGGCGGTCCGTCCCTGAACACTGCCACGCGCCTCACCGACAAGCCCTGCACCGCTCCCCTTTCCGGGGACGGCCGTTCCTGCTTTTCCCTTGCCCCCTCCTGATGCAGAAACCCGATGCTCCGCAGCGCCGGTATGCCGGCCCGGGGTTCGCTGAGGAGCCTGGAGTTCACCCCCGCTTCCCGCCTCGGCCTCATTCCCCGCCTTCTTGCGGACAGGAACGCGGTACTGCCCCTGGCCCCTGCTACTTACACGGCCCACCGCCTTTTCGTCAGTCGCCGGATCTCCTGACGACGGCTCTCTGGCGGCCTCCTTGCCGACCTTCCCTTGAGTAAAGCCTGTCTTGTCCTTGGACACGCCACGAGGGGCGTTGCGAGTCCGGCTGATCTGTTTCTCTTCCGCTGCTTCACCGTTGCGCGAATTCGCATAGGCGACCTTCTTCGAATCTTTTCCTTCTTGCACGCTCCCTTTGGACTCAGTTCCGCCCACTCCACCGGACTTGGCCTTCTTCCAGCTCACAGCTTCCGCAGTATTCACCCTTTGTGCTTTCTGCGCTGACGTGGCCGGCTTCTCCTTAGCTGCGGGCTGCCCAGCCTTCTTGATCGCCGCCATCTCGTTCTGTTCGCCTGTCTGTTTGCCGGGAGACGCCTGCGCAGCGGCCCCACCCAGCACGCCAAAGACAATCGTGAGAAACCCGCCGGACATGGTATAGAGAATTGTCCGACGAACGTCGGTTTCCTTCATTATTCCCTCCTGCTCATCGACGCACTCTCCTGTTACCATCCATTCAGCTGAACAATCTGGCACCCGGTCGCGATTTCCCACGTGCGCCATTAGGACAGCGCTTGCTTGCCGCAATTCAGTCTCTTCTCCATTCCCTCCCATTCGCTATCCAGTGCCGTCATCGCTCCTCCGCTGAGGACAGCATGGCGCGGCCGGGTTCAACGCCGGTACATCCGCAGTTCGTGCGCCTGAGAGCCACCACCCGCGGAGAGCGGCTTGGCCAATGCGTCGACCGGGCTGGCAGGGTGGTGGTCGGCGGTGGCGGGATCACCGCCAGGTCATCAACGCGATCCTGTGGAAGTTGCGCACTGGTGCGCCCTGGCGTGACCTGCCTGATCGTTACGGGCCTTGGAAGACGGCGCATGAGCGGCTGCGGTTGTGGACCAAAGACGGCACCTGGGACCGGATTCTCGACCGGGTGATCGTCAAAGACGACGCCGTTGGCGACCTCGAGTGGATCGTTTCCGTCGATTCGAGTGTGGTCCGGGCGCACCAGCATGCCGCCGGTGCCCGGAAAAAGGGGGATGCAGCGACGGAATCGAAGCCCTCGCCCTCGACGGGGTAAGGACTCGGGCGGTCCCGTGGCGGGCTGAGCACCAAGATCCACTTGGTTGTGGACGGGCGGGGTCTGCCGATGCGGTTCCTGCTCACCCCGGGCCAGGCTGGCGACAACCCGCAGCTGGTTCCGCTGCTGGACGGCATCACCGTCGCCCGGATCGGTCCCGGCCGGCCACGCTGCCGACCGGAGACGGTGATCGCGGACAAGGCGTATTCGCATCCGTCAACCCGCCGGGCGATGCGAGACCGGCGGATCAGGTTCGTCAGTCCGGAACGGCATGACCAGATCGGCCGCCGCACAGCCAAAGGCCGCAGCGGCGGGCGACCACCAGCGTTCGACGCCGAGGCCTATAAACAGCGCAACGTGGTCGAACGGTGCTTCAACCGGCTCAAACAGTTCCGCGACCTGGCCACCCGCTACGCCAAACGCGCCGCCTACTACCAGGCCGAACTCACCATCGCCGCGATCGTGCTCTGGCTCCAATGACTTCTAACCGTCGTGGTAAGCAGCAGCTCAGGAGCGCCTGAGCGCTGTGTGGATGCAGTATGCGCCCCGGACGAGGCTTATACCCTCAGCACAGCCCCACCGCGCTAACGTAATGGACTCCGTGAGCGGCCCCATTGTCCAGCAGGCCGGTCAAGAGATCGGCTTAAACGCGACCGATATCGGCACGGCTGCGAAAACGGAGACGAAACGGAGCCCAATCGCGTCCGCTCCATGCCGGATGCGACCCCTAGATCTCCGACAAATCGGCAGGTCAAAGGCCATGTTGATCTTGAGCCGCCAAGGGGGCTCGAACCCCTGACCTTCTGTTTACAAGACAGATGCTCTACCAGCTGAGCTATAGCGGCCTCACCCGGGGCAGCCCGGGCAAGGCCAGTATATCGGCGCCCGCTCAGCCGTTCGCAGGGCGCACCCAGGGTTCCCCGGCCACGGTCCGGAAGGCGTGCGCGAAGGTGACGGCGGTCGCCGGGTCGCGGCGGTCGGCGACGTAGTACCAGTTCATCCGGACGGCGTCCGGCGTCACTTCGAGGACGCCGGGGCCGTGCGAGTCGAGTTCCACGAAGCGCACGTGCGGGTTCAGCGCGCGGATCGCGGCTTCGACCTTGAGGGAGCCGGTCCGCGGCGGGACGCCGAGCTGCTCGTCGATGTTGTCCGAGGTGACCGACGGGCAGACGAACTCGACCGCGACGCTCGTCCCGTCGCGCGGCACGTCGTTCGCCCACGACGAGTGGACGTCGCCGGTCAGGAACACCGTGTTGCCCCGGCCTCGTGCGGCGATGGCGTCCAGTACCCGGCGGCGGTCGGCGGTGTAGCCGTCCCACTGGTCGGTGTTCACCGTGGTCGGCTGGCCGTCGAGCAGGTCGCCGAGCGCGAGCCGTTCGCGGGTGGGCAGCTGGGGGATCTTGAGCGGCGTGACCATCACGGAATTCCCGATCACGTTCCATGACGCCGTGCCGTGCGCGAGGCCTTCGAGGAACCATTGCCGCTGGTCGGCGCCGAGGATCGTGCCCGCCGGGTCTTCGGCGGAGCCGGGCGCGGGCTGCCGGGTCCGGTAGGTCCGCAGGTCCAGCATGGTCAGGTCGGCCAGTTTTCCGAACTTCAGCCGCCGGTACAGCCTGTCCCCGCGATGCCGCACCGGCATCCATTCGAAGTACGCCTGGTGCGCCGCCCGCATCCGATCGAGCCAGCCGCCCTCGGTCGCCGGGTCGTGTGACGGCGACCCGCCGGACCAGGCGTTGTCGGCCGCCTCGTGGTCGTCCCAGGTGGCGATCATGGGATGGCGGGCATGAAGACGCCGAAGGTGTTCGTCGGTCTTGTACATCGCGTGACGCTGCCGGTAATCCGACAGTGTGATGAGCTCGTTGGGCGGCACGGAGGGCCGAAGATCACCGGCAGGGTTGGGATCCCCTTCGTAGAGGTAGTCACCCAGGTGAATGAAGGCGTCCAGATCGTCGCGACCGGCCAGATAGCCGTAGGGGGCGAAGTGACCGACAGCCCAGTTCGCGCACGAGACCACGCCGAAGCGCAACCGCGCGACGTCCTCCTCGTGGGCGGGCGCGGTGCGCGTCCGCCCGACCTGCGAGACCTTGCCTCGCGAAGTGAACCGGTAGAAGTACGCCGTCGAGGCGCACAGCCCGGCTGCCGTCACCTTCACCGTGTGGTCGCGTTCCGGCCCTGTCGTGACCTGACCGCGAGCGACGACGTCCGCGAATCCGGCGTCCTTCGCCACCTCCCACCGGACGTCCACCGACGGCCCCTTGCCGGATCCCGGAGCGGCGTCGGCCGACGGGGTGACCCGGGTCCAGAGGAGCACCGAATCGGGCATCGGGTCGCCCGAGGCCACGCCATGCGCGAAAACCGGAGCCTCCGCCCCGGTAGATGCACCCGAAAGGGTGAATGTCGCCGCTGTGCCGACCGCGGTGGCACCTGCCGCGCGAAGCATCGAACGCCTGGTCAAAGAAGACCCCATGACGTGCAGTGTGCCTCAGCTCGGCCTCGCCGCGATGATCTTGCCAAAACGTGGTGGACGCCACTTCGGGTTACCTGCAACGGTCGAGGCGCCGTGCCCGATGGTCCTCGGGAAAGTCCCGGCAAGCAGGCAACTAGAAGAGTGAGGAGGTGGATCGATCATGAAGATCAACGAGCGCACCAAGGGGGCCCAGCACGGCAGACGCGGTGTCGAGAAGAACCAGGACGAAACACCCGAACGTGGCGAATGGCTGCTGGAAGCACCGCGCCAGCGTGACGGTGAGCGATCGACCCACCAGACCCGCTCGCACCGCCCCAACCTGCTGCGCCGTCGCGCGTGGCAGATCCTCGAAGCCCCGGCGACCGAGCAGCCCGTCGTCGAGGGCGGCGAGGCGATGGGCCCGAAGCCGCCGGACGACTCGACGGTCAACTTCGTGCTGGACCTCGTCCTGCGCGTCGGCGAGGTCCAGATGTCGAGCGGCGCCGGTGCCTCCGACGTCACGGCGACGATCCTCGCGCTGACCTCCGCGCTCGGCCTCCCGCATTGCGAGGTCGACGTGATCTTCACGTCGATCACGGTGACCTGCCACCGCGGCACCGACATGGCGCCCGTGACGGCGCTTCGCGTGGTCCGCTCGCGCAGCCTCGACTACACCCGGCTCACCCAGACGGAGGTCCTGGTCCGAAGGATGGTCCGGGGGCACATCGGCGCCGAGGAGGCGCAGCAGGAACTCCAGCGGATCACGACCGCGCCGCACCCGTACCCCCGTTGGGTGGCCACGGCCGCCTGGGGCGGGCTGGCCGGGTTCATCACCCTGATCCTCGGCGGCAGCCTCGACGTCGCGCTGGTCGCGATGGTGATCAGCGCGGTCATCGACCGGCTCGGCCGGTTCCTCAACCGCTTCGCGTTGCCGTTCTTCTTCCAGCAGGTGATCGGCGGCCTGGTCGCGACCCTGTCCGCGATGGCGATAGTCAGCAGCGACCTGCTGACCACGAACAAACCGACGCTGGTCGTCGCGGCGGCGGTGACCGTGCTGCTGTCGGGTCTTTCCACGGTTTCCGCCGTGCAGGACGCCATCACCGGCTATTACGTCACCGCCGCCGGACGCACGATGGAAACCGCGTTGATGAGTGCCGGGCTGATCGCCGGCGTGGTACTCGCACTGAAGATCGCGCTGCTGCTCAAGATGCCGCTCACGCCGCTGCCCGAGGTGATCTCCTCGACGCCGCAACAACTTCCGATCATCGTCATCGGCAGCATCGGCGCGTCCGCGTGCTTCGCGCTCGCCTCGTATTCGACGCTGCGCGCGATGATCGTCGCGGGAGCGGCGGGTGCCATCGGCGGCGCGGTGTACGGCGCGTTGATGCTGACCGATTTCGAGGCCGTCAGCTCGTCCGCGGCGGCCGCCACACTGGTCGGCTTCTGCGGCGGCGTGCTCGCCAGGCGGCTCAAGGTGACACCGCTCGTGGTGGCTGTGTCAGGCATCACTCCCCTGCTCCCGGGTCTCTCCACCTATCGTGGTCTATACCAATTGGGCGTCGAACAGGGCGGCAACATCTCCACGTTGATGACCGCGGTCGCGATCGGGCTTGCCCTGGCAGCGGGTGTGGTACTCGGCGAATACCTGGCGCAGCCGGTGCGCACGGGTCTGGGCAGGCTCGAACGCAAATTCGCCGGGCCGCGGATGGCGGGTCCCATGGAACCCGCCGAACGACGCCTGGAGTGATCGCGCGACGACCGGCCGTCGCGCGAGCGCGCGATAGGGTTCTTCCCTAGGGCAGCGACCCGCGATTTTGAGGGAGCGGCTGGTGGACGACGGCATTCTTGAATCAACCCCGGTGGAGACGGGCAGAGCGGCTTCAGCGGACTTCGTCGTGGTGGCGAACCGCCTCCCGGTGGACCTCGAACGGACCGCCGACGGGAGCAGGCGCTGGACGGCGAGTCCCGGAGGGCTGGTGTCGGCGCTCGAGCCGTTCCTGCGGTCCCGCAAGGGCGCTTGGGTCGGCTGGCCGGGCGTGCCCGACGTCGAGGTCGAGGAATTCGACGACGACGGCCTGGTCCTCCACCCGGTCTCCCTGACCTCGGACGACGTCCGCGACTACTACGAGGGCTTCTCGAACGCGACGCTGTGGCCGCTGTACCACGATGTGGTGGCCCGGCCGGTGTTCGACCGGAGCTGGTGGGAGTCCTACGTCCGGGTGAACCGGCGCTTCGCCGAAGCGAGTGCGCAGGTCGCCGCCGAGGGCGCGACCGTGTGGATCCAGGACTACCAGTTGCAGCTGGTCCCGGCGATGCTCCGCGAGCTGCGCCCCGACCTCCGGATCGGGTTCTTCCTGCACATCCCGTTTCCCCCGGTCGAGTTGTTCATGCAGATGCCGTGGCGGACCGAAATCGTCCGCGGCCTGGTCGGCGCCGACCTCGTCGGTTTCCACCGACCGGGTGGCGCGCAGAACTTCCTGTGGCTGGCGCGGCAGCTGGCCGGTCTCGAATCCAGCCGGGGCGCGGTCGGTATCCGCACCCGCCCCGGTCTGATGCAGGTCGGCGACCGCACGGTGCGAGTCGGCGCGTTCCCGATCTCCATCGACGCCATCGGCCTCGACAAGCTCGCCAAGACCAAGGGCGTCGCCGAACGCGCCGCCCAGCTGCGGCGTGACCTCGGCAATCCGAAGAAGGTCCTGCTCGGCGTCGACAGGCTCGACTACACGAAGGGCATCGACCTGCGGCTGCAGGCGCTGCACGAGCTGCTGCACGAAGGCCGCGTCCGCCCGGAGGACGTCACGTTCGTCCAGCTGGCCACGCCGAGCCGCGAACGCGTCGAGCACTACCAGCGGATGCGCGGCGACATCGAGCAGATGGTCGGGCGGATCAACGGTGAATTCGCCCGGGTGGGTCGCCCGGTCGTGCACTATCTGCACCAATCGGTCAACCGGACGGAACTGGCCGCCTTCTTTTCGGCGGCCGACGTCATGGTGGTCACTCCTTTGCGTGACGGGATGAACCTCGTCTGCAAGGAGTACGTCGCCTGCCGCCACGACCTCGGCGGCGCGCTCGTGCTGTCCGAGTTCGCCGGTGCCGCGGCGGAGCTGACCAGTGCCCTCCTGGTCAACCCACATGACCTGGACGGGGTGAAGAACGCCTTGGAGACTGCCATTACGCTCGACCCCGCAGAGGGACGCCGCCGTATGCGCGCCATGCGTCGCCAAGTCCTCACGCACGACGTCGACCGCTGGGCGCGCTCGTTCCTCCAGGCGCTCGGCACCGAACCGGCCGACTGACTCTTCCCCCATACCCCGCATAGTCCCCGAGGAGAAATCGTTGACCGCCGAGGCACTGCCCGCCGAGCTGAGGCGCGCGATTGTCCAGGTCGCGCGCACGCCGCGGCTGCTGGTCGCCTGCGACTACGACGGCACCCTGGCTCCGATCACGGCCAATCCGGACGAAGCCCGGCCGCTGCCCGAATCGGTAGGCGCGCTCAGGTCGCTGGCCGGCCTGCACGAGACGACCACCGCGGTCATCTCCGGCCGCGCCTTGCGCGATCTCGCCACCCTGTCCCGTCTCCCGGCCGAGGTGAACCTGGTCGGCAGCCACGGGTCCGAGTTCGACATCGGCTTCATCCACGCGCTCGACGACAAGGCCCGCGAGCTGCACAGACGGCTTGAGGCCGAGCTGGAGAACCTGGTACTCGACGTGCCGGGCGTCTCGCTCGAGGTCAAGCCCGCGAGTATCGCGGTGCACGTCCGGCGTGCCGAGCACGAGGCAGGCCGCCGCGTGCTGCGCGAAGTCCACAATGGACCTTCGCAGTGGGAGGGCGTGTCCACGACCGACGGCAAGGAGGTCGTCGAGCTCGCGGTCGTCCAAACGGACAAGGGCCGCGCGCTGGACACCCTGCGCCACCAGGTCGGCGCGACCGCGGCGATCTTCCTCGGCGACGACGTCACCGACGAGAAGGCGTTCGCCCGGATCTCCGGCCCGGACCTGGGCGTGAAGGTCGGCGACGGCGAAAGCCTCGCGCAGTACCGGGTCCCGGACACCGTCGACGTCGCGCTGGTGCTCGCCTTCCTGCTCGAAGAGCGGCGGAACTGGCTCTACGGCGAACAGGCCCCGCCGATCGAGCGGCTGTCGATGCTGGCCAACGAGCGTTCGGTCGCGCTGGTCACGCCGGACGCCCGGCTGACCTGGCTGTGCCACCCCGGCCCCGACGCGCCCGCGATCTTCGCGGACCTGCTCGGCGGTGCCGCCGCCGGCCACTTCTCGATCAAACCGCACCGCAACGGCCTTCCGCTCGGGCAGCGCTACCTGCCGAACACCATGACGGTCGAGACTCGCTGGTCGCGGCTGCTCGTCACCGACTACATCGAGCCGGAGAGCCCCGCGCACCGCACGGACCTCGTCCGGGTGATCTCGGGTGAGGCGGCGGCGGAGATCGTGTTCGCGCCGCGGCCCGAATTCGGCGGCGTGCCGGTGAAGCTGGTCGCGCAGGGCGACGGACTCCTGGTGCAGGGCACTTCCGAACCGTTCGCGCTGCGTTCGCCTGGCGTGGAGTGGGAGATCACCTCCGACGGCATGAACGACACCGCGACGGCGCTGGTGACCCCCAGCCCGGAGAAGCCGGTGGTGCTCGAACTGCGCTGCGGCACCACGGATCTCGGACCGCACGAACTGTCCGAAGTGGAGCGACGGGCCCGCGCGGGCGACTACTGGAGCACCTGGGCGCAGACGCTCAAGCTGCCCAGCGTGCAGACCGACCTGGTCGGCCGTTCGGCGCTGACGTTGCGCGGGCTGGTCAACACCGACACCGGCGGCGTGCTCGCGGCGGCGACGTCGTCGCTGCCGGAGGAGATCGGCGGCGTCCGCAACTGGGACTACCGCTACTGCTGGATCCGTGACGCCGCCATGACCGTGCGTGAGCTGGTCCACCTCGGCTCGATCGAGGAGGCGGAGGGCTATCTCCGCTGGCTGCACGGTGTGCTGTCCACTTTGGCCGGTCCGGAACGGCTGCACCCGCTCTACACCTTGGCGGGCAGCGTGATCGGCGCCGAGGCGGTCATCGAGTCGCTGCCCGGATACGCCGGTTCGCGGCCCGTCCGCGTCGGCAACCTGGCGAACCACCAGGTGCAGCTGGACGTCTTCGGCCCGGTCGTCGAACTCGTGCAGACGCTGGCCGAGGCACGCGGCGAACTCCGCGACGAGGACTGGCAGATGGTGCGCGCGATGGCCGAGGCCGTCACGCGGCGCTGGAACGAGCCGGACCACGGCATCTGGGAGGAGCGGCACGTGCCGCGCCACCGGGTGTACTCGCGGGTGATGTGCTGGGTGACCATCGACAGGGCGATCAAGCTGGGCGAGGTCTACGGCCGCGAGGTGCCGGGCGCGTGGCCGTCGCTGCGCGACGAGATCGCCGCGGACGTGCTGGAGAAGGGCTGGAACGAAGAGGTCCAGGCCTTCACCACCGCCTACGACGGAACCGACCTCGACGCCGCGTCGCTGTTCGTCGGGCTGACCGGGTTGATCGACCCGGCCGATCCGCGGTTCCAGTCGACGGTGACCGCGATCGAGGCGGAGCTGCGCAGTGGGTCCACTGTGTACCGTTACCGCCGCGACGACGGGCTTCCCGGCGGTGAGGGCGGCTTCCACATCTGCGCGGCTTGGCTCATCGAGGCGTACCTGCTCACCGGGCGGCGCACCGAGGCCGAGGAACTGTTCACGCAGATCGTCGACGCCGCCGGCCCGACCGGCCTGCTGCCCGAGCAGTTCGACCCGATCGCGGAGCGCTCGCTGGGCAACCACCCGCAGGCGTATTCGCACATCGGGCTGATCCGCTGCGCGAACCTGCTTTCCCGCTAAGCCGCTTTACGTGTCACGAGGGGTCCCCATAGGACATTTTTCGTCCTATGGGGACCCCTTATGACCTTCAGCCACCGGCGACCGACGGAATGATCTGGAGCTCCTTCGCGTCGGCGAGCGAGGTCTTGACGCCGTCGAGCCGACGGCACTCCTCACCGTCCACATAGAAGTTCACGTAGCGCCGCAGCGCGCCGGTTTCGTTACGCAGACGGCGTTCCAGCGCGGGGAACTCGGCGCCGAGTGCGTCCAGTACGGCGCTGAGTGTCGGAGCGTCGACGTCGAACGTCTCCGCCCCACCGGCGAGCGGCCGCAACATCGCGGGCAGCAGGACGCGGACCATCTAGACCACCTGGGCCCGCACACACAGCACGTCCGGCAGATGCGCGGCCACCTGATGCCAGGTGTCGCCCTCGTCAGGACTGGCCCACACTTCACCTGACCGCGTGCCGAAGTAGATCCCCGCCTCTTGGTCGACGCACATCCCGTCCCGGAGCACACCGGCGTAGAAATCCTTGTCCGGTAAGCCGTTTCCGAGCCCTGTCCAGGTCTCGCCCGCGTCGTCGCTGCGGTAGACCCGGCAACGGCCGTCCGGTGGGAAGCGGAGAACGTCGGCCACCAAAGGAAAGTTGTAAATGGTGTCCGGTTTGGACGGATGGACGACCATGGCGAATCCGAAGTCGTTCGGCAGGCCGTCGGCGATGGACGTCCACGTCCTCGTGTCGTCGTCACTGCGGTAGACGCCGCCGTGGTTCTGCAGGAAGAACCGTTCCGGCCGGGCCGGATGCATCGCGACCTTGTGCACGCACTGGCCGAACTCGGGTTCCTCGTCGGGCAGGAAGTCCGCGCTGATCCCGCGATTCGACGCCGTCCAGCTCTTGCCGCCGTCCTCGGTGCGGTAGACACCGCCTGTCGACATGGCGACGGTGACCCGTTCCGGATCCGTGGGATGCGGCAAAATCGTGTGGATCATCTGGCCGCCGCCACCGGGAGACCAGTGTGGACGGTGCTCGTGCTCCCACAGACCCCGTACCAGTTCGAAGGTCTCGCCGCCGTCTTCGGACCGGAACAGGGCCGAGGGTTCGACACCCGCGTAAATGACATCGCCGGAGATCGCGATCTGCCAGATGCCTTCGAGCGCGGTGTCGGTGTCGGCGGGAAAGGCCACCGGGGCGTGATCGGGTTCCGACCAGGTCTCACCGAAGTCGTCGGACGTCGCGATCGTGGGGCCGAAATGCTCGTTGACCGCCGCGGCGTAGATCCGGGACGGGGTCAGCGCCACCGCCCGCACGGCTTCCATCGGGAACTTCGGGGTGGAGAGCGCCCAGTTCTCCCTGTCCTCGCTCGTGGCGAGGAACAGACCCTTCCTGGTTCCGATCCCCAGCTGGAACTCCACGACGATGGCCTCCTCGGTCGATACCTGTGACTCAGGTCACTCAGTACCGTACTCCGGGAGCCGCGTGGAGGCCCCGGCCCGCGGGGTTCGAGTGTGGAGGATTTGGGACGTTGAGCGTCCCCATTCCTTCATCGACGGCCCGCACCATGACGACGAGGTGCCCGACCTGCACGATGCCGACTTGCCGGGATAGCGCAGTGAAGGGGGCCTTCATGTACTTCCCTGACCGAGTCGGCAGGCACCGCCACACTGCTGACCACTCCACTACCCGTCCGACCGCGGCCACAGCCCCTACCAGGGCGAGCGTGTTGGAAGTCCGTGAAGGCCTCCTTCCCTACCCTGAAGGTCAGGGTCCCGGCAAAGTCACATAACTGCTGGTCGGCTCCATTGCTAGCGCGGGTCAAGGCGAACGTGTCGTGGCGGACCCGGCGGGAGCGGATTCACGCAAAAGGGGCCTCACCTGGCTCCCGACTGTCCATAAGGGACACTTCTCGGGACAAATGTGTCCGATTTGGGCGAGTTGTGGGGTTTGACGAGAGGGTCGTGAGTGATGTGGGTCGTTCTATTGATCCGTAAGGCAAATGTGGCATGATCGGGTGATGGTGGCGAGGGTTCGGGTGACGGATGCGCGGCGGCTTTCTCAGCAGTCGCAGGAGGA
>NZ_JBVKAE010000028.1:0-128640 GCF_055598845.1 Amycolatopsis sp. NPDC039088
CCTGATCCTCCGTTGATCAAGCTCCACGACCGGCACATGCGGCCCCGCGACAGTGCAGGAATAGTCGCCTGACCTGCAAGACCGCGACTTTGCCGAGACCCTGCCTTGATCGTAGGGAAGGAGGCCTTCACGGACTTACTCGCGCGTTCCCTTGCCTTTCACCGGCACCAGGGTCCGCGGCTCGAGTGCCGCCAGCACCCGAGCCGCGAACGGTCTGGTGGCCAGCCCCTTGCGCACCTCGCCGACCTCCTGCCAGGCCCGCCGGACGGCGCCGTCGCCGACCGGGACCCCGGACCACAGCGTCACGTCCAGCACCTTGGCCAGCCTGGCGACCGGCTCGCGGATCCCTTCGCCGGCGAGTGAACCCGCCGATTCCGCGAGATCGCGCGGGGTCATCCCGATCCGGAACGGCACCCCGTGCGCGCGCAACCGGTCGCGGATCTCGTCCCAGGCGCCGAGCACGCCCTCCTCGCCGGTCCGGCGGCGACGTCGGCGAGCGCGGACGGCCTTGGCCATCGGGACACCGGCGAGCCAGCCGAGTCCTAAAAGGACGATCGCGGCGGCGAGCGCCACCCACCACCAGGCCGCGCCGGCGTCGGCGCTCTGGTCTTCGGGCGCGTCCGGCGGGGTGCCCGGCGGCAGCTGCGGCGGCCGCAGTTCCTGTTCGGCGGGCAGCTGTGCCCTCGCCTTGGCGACCGCCTTGCCGGGACCGGCCTGCTCCTGCCCCGCCCTGCCCGCGCCGGCGGTCGGGTCGAGCGCGACCCAGCCCGCGCCGTCGACCGCGACCTCGGGCCACGCCAGGACATCGCGGTTGCGGACGACGTTCATCCCGCCGTCGGTCTCCGCCGAACCGCGGAACCCGACGACCAGCCGCGCCGGGATACCGCTCATCCGCGCCAAGACCACGTACGCGGCGGCGAACTGTTCGCTCGTCCCCCGTTTGCTCTCCAGCAGGAAGTTCCGCAACTGCGGCCAGCCGTGCCCGGTCGGCAGATCCTCCTTGCCCACCGCGACCTGATAGTTCTTGCCGAGGAAGCGCTCCAGCTGCAACGCGGACTGGAACGTCGGGCGCAGACCACGCACGGCGTCCTTGGCCACCTGCTCGACCTCCGGCGGCACCGCACCGAGACCGCCGAGCCCACCCGGAGCCCGCGCGTCGACCTCCCCCGCGCCGAGGTCGACCTCGGGCGAGGACCAGTTGAGCCGGTAGTTCCGCGCCGGACCCGCCGACGGCGAGTCCATCAGCAAAGTGCCCGCGTCCTGGTCCACCAACGGCGTCAGGCCGTCGACACCGGTGAGATCCGCGTGGCTCGGCAGCCAGGGTCCCGCGAGCCCGCGCACCCGGAGTTCGGCGGAGCCCACCGCACCTTCCGGCGCGCCGTCGAGACCCGCGCCGAGCCGCCGGAACCGGGAGTCGGCCAGCCAGTTCGCGCCGTCGAAACCGTTCAGCACGACCAAGCGCCACTGGTCGACAGGGAGGTCGCTGCGGTAGCGGAACACCTCCTCGTCCGGCCGGGTGAGCCGCTGGGCGATCTCGTCGAGCGGATTGCCGATCCTGCTCCGCGGCGGCGGCGCGGCTTGGGTGTCCTTGAGCGTCAGCGGATCGCGGCCGACCGGATCGAGTCCGGCGAGCGCGACGGCCCCCGCAATGAGGGCGACCACAGTGGACAGTGCGGGCCAGACCGCCGATCCCGTCAACCGCCACGAGAACCGCGGCCCGCCGGGTGCCCTGTTCACCGCCGAGGTGCGACGGCTCGTCCACAGCAGAAGCCCGGCGGGCACCGCGTAGCCCAGTGCCGCCGCCACCGCGACGACACCGGTCAACGCCTGGTACGCCTGCGCGAGCCCGGCGACAGCCAGGCTCGGTACCAGCGCCACCAGCGGTTTCTTCAGGCGCAGCACCAATTCCACGCCGAGGACGACAGCGAGCAACACCGTCAGCGGGACGAACAGCAGTTGTTCCGGGACGGGCCGCGCCGGCCAGGTGGACTGCAGGGTGAGCTGCCAGCCCTCGGTGAATCCGCGCGCCACCCCCCGCAACGAAGCCACCGTGGGCAGGAAGGCGAGCGTGGTCGAGGTCAGCACCGTCTCGATCAAGCCGAGAATGCCGAGCAGCGCCACGAGCAAAGGCCGGAAGGGGGCCAGCTTCGGGAACTTCGCGGCCAGTTCGACGCAGCCATAGCCGACGACGGCGACCACGAGTACCGGAACGAGTAACGACTTGATGCCGAACACCGGCGCGAACAGCAGTCCCGCGACCGCGGTCGCGCCGAGGAGCCCGGCGACCGCGAGCCGGTCGAATCCCGCGCTCATGCCGTCCCCGCCAAGGAATTCCCCTTGGTCGAATTCCACTGTGCCGCGGCACCGGCGGCGTCGACCGCGATGATCAGACCGCTGGAACCGGCCGACGGCCTGAGGTCACCGAGCCGGATCACCGTGTCCGGCCGCCAGCGTGCGGCGTGGCCGAGGTCGGCGTCCGGGCCGGTGATCACGACCAGTACCCCACCGGGGCGGGGAGCGGCGGCCAGCACCGAGGGCAGCAGCGGCGCGTTGTCGGCGGCGTCCTGGGTGACGAGCGCGAGTTCGTCCAGCAACGTCCTCGCCGCGCGCACCCCGCTGTCGGTCAGGGTGTCGGCGCCCGTCGCGGTGATGAACCTGCAGTGCTGCCCGGCGGACGCCGACGCGTAGAACAGCGAGGCGGCCACCTCTACGGCCTCCTCGAAAACGACCGGGCTCATCGCCGAACGTCGCGTGTCGAGTACAGCGGTGAACCGCGGCTGAGCCGGATCGGCGTATTCGCGCACCATGAGCCGTCCGGTCCGAGCACTCGCCTTCCAGTGCAGATGCCGGACCTCGTCACCGACCACGTACTCGCGCACCGCGCGCAGATCCGCCGAACCACGCAGCGGCGGGTCGGTGATCGGGCCTTCGTGGTGGTGCCGCGGATGGCCTGCCTGCGCCGGACGCACCGCGTGCCGTCGCGGGTGGACCCACAACCACGCGGTACCGCCGACGGTCTGATCGCCGCGGGCGAGGTCGAACAGATCCGGCCGGTGCACCACGAGCGGGCCGACCCGCAGCTTTCCGCGAACCGTCGTCGGCAGCTCGTAGTGGTACGTCGCTTCCGTGCCGGGGGCGAGCGGGCGGACACGCAGCCGATGCGTTTCGGCGCCGATCCCGTCCCCCGCGGCGAATCCTCCATGCCGGCGCGAGCCGGTGTTGCGGACGACGAGTGAGGCCAGCGCGGGCTTCCCGCGTTCGACCCGGTCCGGCTGGACGGTCCGGCCGATCTCCACCTTCGGCCGGAACCTGGTGGTGGCCAAGGCGATCAGCACCGCGCCCGCCGCGATCCCCGCGAAGGCACGGAAGAAGGTGTACCCGGCCAGCTCGCCGACGGCGTAGAACCCGGCGGCGAAGGCGAGCACGATGACGCCGCGGCGAGTGAGCCGCACGTCTACCGCCCCATCGCGGCCATGGGAGCCGCTGTCGCACCCAGGATTTCGTCGACGATCTCGGCGGTCCGCCGCTGGTTGAGTTCCGCGTCGGGCGTCAGCACGAGACGATGGTCGAGTACCGGGTGCGCGACGTCCTTGACGTCGTCCGGGGTGACGAAATCGCGGCCGTAGGTGGCGCCGAGTGCCTGTGCCGCCCGGATCAGCGCGATACTGCCGCGCGGGCTCGCGCCGTAGCGGACGTCCGGATGCGATCGGCTCGCCGCGGCGAGGCGGACCGCGTAATTGACGATTTCCGGTGCCAGATGGGACTTCCGGACCTCGTCGATCACCCGCTGGACGTCTCCGATGCTCAGCACCGGCTTCAGTTCGTCCGGGGTCACTCCGGCACAGTCGCCCATCACCACGCGCATCTCGGACTCGAGATCCGGGTAGCCGACGGAAATACGCATGAGGAAGCGGTCCAGCTGGGCTTCGGGCAGCCGGTAGGTGCCTTCCAGCTCGATCGGGTTCTGCGTGGCCACCACGAGGAACGGCCGCGGCACGGCCTGGCCGACCGAATCGACGGTCACCCGGCGCTCGGCCATCACCTCCAGCAGCGCGGCCTGCGTTTTCGGGGTACCGCGGTTGATCTCGTCGGCCAGTACCACGTTGGCGAAGATCCCGCCGGGGTGGAACTGGAACCGCTCGTTGTTCTGGTGGTAGACCATCACGCCGGTGATGTCGCCGGGCAGCAGGTCGGGGGTGAACTGGATGCGGTTCCAGCGGCCGCCGATGCTGGCGGCGAGGCAGCGCGCGATCGTCGTCTTCCCGACGCCGGGCACATCCTCCATCAGCAGATGTCCCTCGGCGAAGAGCGCCGCGACGGTGAGGCGGACGACTTCGGGCTTGCCGCGCACCACCGATTGCACGTTTTCGGCGATCTGCTCGTAGGCGACCCTGGGTGTGAGTGTCACAGAACTTCCTTGTCCTTCCGTCGGCGCAAGCCGACCAACGCTAGCGGGCCGAACCAGAACAGCGCGCCGCCGTTCACCGTCGGCACTCCCTGCCAGTTGTCAGACGCGGTGCCCGCGGAGGTCTTGATGGTGGCCGAGACCGGGATGGAGCCGATCCAGGTGACGTTCTGGATGGTCAGGGTCGCGGCTCCGGAGCAGGCCGTCGCCTTGGACTTCGTGCCCAAGAATTCCGCCTGACAGGTCGCGGACCCGCCCTTGCCGTCGGCTTTCACGGAAACGAGCAGCGAGCCGTCCTTGCTCCGTACACCGGTGATGGTGATCGTCGGTGGCCCCGTGGCCACCGGCACGGTGACCTTTTTGCTGCCGGCGGCCCCGGTGAGCGTGGGTCCCGAACCGAACTTCGTGACCGCGCGGACCGTGACGGTGGCCGCCCCGGTGACCCCGGTGAATTCCGTGGAGGTGGCCGAAAGCGTGCGCTCTCCCTTGCCCGTGGCGCTCACCAGATAGTGCACCAGCGTGCCGCCCCGGAGGTCGGGTTTGGTCCAGCTCACCGAGACCTTGCCGTCGGCACCGGCGTTCGCGGTGACGACCGGGGCTCCCGCCGGTTTACCGGCCGGCACCGGGGTCGCCCTGGCGCTGGCACCCGCTCCGATACCGGCCGAATTCTCCGCGACCACGGTGATCACGTACGCGGTTCCGTTCGCCAGCCCGAAAACGGTGGCCCCGCGCGCCGATCCGCCGACCCGCATGGATCCGCCGGACCAGGTCAGCCGGTAGCCGGTGACCCGCGCGCCGTTGTCGGCGGCCGGGCTCCACGAGACCTTGATCGAACCGTCCCCGGCGGTCGCGCCCACGTTCCGCGGCGCGCCGGGCGGGGTCGCCTTCGCCACCGGTGGCGGGAGGACCTTCTTCGTGTTCGGCGGCGGCTGCTGTGGCTGTTGGGGTTGTTGTGGCTGCTGTGGTGGTGCTTCGTTGCCGGGCTGCGGCTCCGGATCGGGCGCCGGTTCGCCCGCGGTCTGGCTGTTGGCGGCCTTGTCGACGTCGACGTCGAGCACCTTGCCGTCGTCACCGTTGACGACCAGCACATGCGAACCGTCGGAGCTGTCGACGTAGATCCGGTTGTCCTCACCCTTGGCCAGCCGCGGCGGCGTGCCCTGCCCGGGCACCTTCGTGGTGGCCTTGAGCGTGCCGCCGCCGTCGTAGGTCAGCACCTCGCCGCGGGTTTCGTCGACCATGGCGACGACGTTCGACGACGAGACCGGGCCGTTGAACCGGCTGCCCTTGGTCAGCTCGACCGAAATCGGTTTCGCGGACGGGCGGTCCTGGTCGAGGCCGCTGATGTCGATCAGGTGGAGCTGGTTGCGCTCCGGGTCGGCGATGGCCAGCCGGTCACCGACCGCGCTGTTGGCCACCTGCGCCGACGGCGAGAGCTTGATGCCGAGGGGAAGGCCCTCCCCGAGCCCGCCCCGGCCGACGCGGTGGAGGCTGTCGCCGGTGGTGTCGAGCACGACCGGCCGGTCGTCGACCAGCGTGAGCCCTCCGGTGTGTCCCGGCGGGAGATGCGCGGTGCAGGTCAGGACGGCGGCGCCCTTCGGCAGTTCGCAGAGGGAGCCGTTGTCGACGCGGTGCACCCACACCGTGCCGTCGGCGGTCGCGACCGGCCGGGACAGTGGCCCCCCTGCGGGCACCGTCGCGGTCGGGTCGCCGAGCCGCACGATCTGGCCGGCGTTGCGGTAGACCAGGTACGGGCCGCCCGCGATCTCCAGCACGAACGGCGTCTCCGGCGCGGGCGGCGGAGTGGACTCCTCCACGCTCAAGGTCGCCTTGTCGAACTCCGTGATGCGGTTCCGCTCGACGACGTAACCCGAATCGTCCCCCTGGACGACCTGGCTGCCGCGTTCGGCGCCGGGCACGCTCGCGCGCGCGTCGACGCGGTTGGTCGAGCCGTCGACGTGGAACGCCGACTGGGCGGCGTCGTTGTAGACCCAGTGACCGACCTGGACGAACTCCAGCCCGTCCGTGGTCGACGCCTGCCCCGTCACGGCCAGGCCGACCAGCGCCAGGCAGCCCGCGACCACCAGCGCCACGGCCGCCCGGGTCCGCGCCACCACGCTGAACCGCTTCGTGCCCTGCTCCTCGGTGTTCACGCGATCAAGCTAGAGACCGACCATGAAATTTCGATGAAACCGCCCGTCCCGGGCTTGGCGGCTCGTGTCATCGAAACCTCATGTTCGCCCGGCACGCTCGGGCGGACACTGTGTGAGGAGGCTCGACGATGTCCGATCCCGGCGCGGCCAGGACGGGCGGGCGGTTCACCGCGCCGCCCCCGCCGCTTCCCCGGCTGGCACCGGCCGTACCGCGGCCCGTCGCCCCGCCGGACCCGCTCGCCTACGCCGCGCCCGCCGCACGGGCCGCGGCGCGCGAGGCCGCACTCGCCGCACTCGCCGCCGCTCGCCAGACCGAGCAACGGCCGTCCTGGCAGGCCGCTCCCGCACCGGTGCACGGCGCGCCGCCCCCGGCTCCGCGCCCGAATCCGCCCGCGCCCGCCCCAGTACGGCGTCCCGGCCGCTTCGGCGGTATCGGCGTACCGCAGATCGTCTGCTGGCAGCTCGTCCTCGTCGCGCTCGTCCTGGTGGCGGGGCGGCCATGGCCGCTGGCGGCGGCGGTGATCACCGCGGCGGTGGTGACCGTGGCGCTGACGGCAGTGCGGATTCGCGGACGCTGGCTCTACGAATGGCTCGGTTCGGCGTCGGGATACCTGACGCGCGACCGCGACCGGGATCTCCGGAACGCGGGCGAGGCGGGCCGGGCGTTGCTCCGCCTGCTGTCGCCCGAAGCGGCGGGGATCACCGGCGAGATCGGCGACGAGACGGTGTTCATGGTCAGCCGCGCCGAGGGGATCACCGCGGTGCTGCAACCGAAATCCGCCGCTCGCGAGCGGCAGCTGCCGTCTCCGGAGACGTTGCTGCCGCCGGGAGAACAGGCTTTGGACGCCGCCGCGCAGATCATCCAGCACACCGGCGCGGACCGCTCGCGGCCACCACGCGGCTGGGTCGCGCTGCAGGCGCTGCGCACGGTCGACGTCCACCGTGACGCCGATGTGCGGCAGGCACTCGGGAACACGGTCCGGCGCGTGCGGCGGCAGCTCCGTCGCGACGGGCTGCCGGTGCGGGCGCTCGCCGAGAACGAGGTCCTCGGCGCACTCGCGTCGCTGGCGCACGTCACGGCGGGCCGGGCGCGGATCCGGGAGGACTGGCGGTTCTGGCACAGCGGCCCGATCTGCCAGGCGACGTTCCGGATCGAGGGCTGGGCCTCGCTGTCACCCGTGCTCGCGGCCCAACTGTCGCGCCGCCTGCTCGCCGCCGCCCCGGGTGCCGCGGTGACCCTCGCCGTGACCGCGCGCCGGGGTGCCGCCGAGACCGAACCCCGGATCAGCGCGACGATCCGGGTCGCCGCCGCGGGAGCTCGTGCGGTGGACCACGCGGTGCGGGACCTGGAACTCGCCGCCCGCCGGGCAGGGCTCACCCTGGACCGGCTCGACGGCAGGCACGCCAGGGGGGTGGCCGCCACGTTGCCGATCGGGGTCAGTTGAGTACGACGAGCCGGTCCAGTGTCGAAACATCCGAGTATCCGCAGGAGGACAGCGCACATGAACCACAGCCAGCCCGGCCCGTCTGGACAGCAGCCCCAGTACGGCGCCGCTCCGGGCGGCTTCCCGGCTCCGCCGCCCGCCCCCAAGAAGAAGACGGGCCTGATCGTCACGGTCGTGGTCGCCGCCCTCGCGGTGATCGCCGGTGGCACGTATTTCGTGCTCGCCCGTGACAGCGGCGAGGTGAGCAACAGCGATGTCGCCGACAGCACCAAGGGTTACCAGGTCGTCGCCCCCGCGTCGGTCAGCGACTACAGCCGGAAAGCCGACTCCCCCGGCGAACTGAATGCCGCGCAGAAGGAGAGAGCCGAGGGCCTCGGGATCAAGAACGTCCGGGGGACGTTCGGCCAGTACTACACGGAACCCATCGACCGCGACGCCCGGAACCAGCACGGCACGCGGACGGATATGGGCAATCGCCTGCACTTCCATGGTTTCTCCGGCGAGATCTCCGATCCCGCCAAGGCACTCGACAACTACTTCGCCACTGTTGAGAAGCAGGGCCTCAAGGGCAACGGGAAGATCCCCCAAGGGACTGTGATGCAGCGCGTCGGAACCGCCGAGGCGGTGAAACCGGCAGGCTTCGAAGGCGCGCTGATGAAGTGTCAGCTCATCAAGTACACCGACGCGAAAGGGACTCCGGAGGGCAATGTCAAGGAGATCGAGTTCTCCGTCTGTGCCTGGGCCGACCACTCCACCGTCGGCGGCGTTGACGTCGTCGGCTTGGCGCAGTTGACGATCGGCGGCAAGGGCCCCGCGCGGGACGAGGTCGCCGCGCTGACCGCCGAGCTCTACAAGACGGCCCGCCAGAAGGGCTGACCCGCCACGCACCGATGTGGCGATCTCGGCTGTGGCGCGCGTCACGGAATGACCGGCGATCTTCAGCGCTACAGAGAGATAAGACCCGTTCTTACCCAAGGGAGTGACATGTCCGCCACCGCCACGCCGGAAGAAACCGCTCTGGCCGTCCCCGCACTCGACGACTTCGACTTCCCGCTCACCGACGGCGCCGCTTGCCGCATCGACGACCCCGACTGCGAAGCCTGCCAGTAAGTCCGCGCGGAAGTCCGTGAAGGCCCCCTTCCCTACCTTGAGGGGGCAGGGAGTCGGCATCGTGCAGGTCGGGCACCTCTTCGTCAGGGCGCAGGCCGACGTCTCACCCGGTTGCGAAGCTTGATCAACAGAACTTCAGGGGCATGCCCCTGAAGCCGGTACACCTCGAGTGTGGAGGATTTGGGACGTTCACCGTCCCAAATCCTCCACACTCGAACCCCGCAGGCATCAGCGATGCCACATCCAGACCACCGAGAACAGTGCCGACCAGCAACTCTGCGACTTTGCCGGGCCCCTGACCTTGAGAGTAGGGAAGGAGGCCTTCACGGACTTGTGGGGTCAGCCGCCCTTAAGAAACCGCGACGGGGTGGATCACGATGTCGTCGAGCCGCGTACGGGCGTGGATCTTCACCTGCTCGTCGAACCGGCCGTGGTCCTGGACGGGCAGGGTGCTGCGCACGGTCCCCTTCGTGCTCTTCGCGTCCACCAAGGCGGAGGTGCCTTCGCTGACGCCGACCTCGATGCCGCCACCGGCGTTCGTCAGGTTCGCCTGGCCACGGGTCAGCCTGCCGATCCGGATCGGGCAGTTGCCCGTGGAGGCGAGGACGTCGCCCTCGGCGTGATCGATGTCGAAGCCGCCGCCGGAGCCGCCGAGTTCGACGTCGGACCGGGCGTGGCCGATCCAGACCTTCCCGGTCGAGCCTTCGTACTTGACGACGCCGCCGGCCTCGCCGATTCGCACTCCGGCCGAGCCGCCTTCGATGTCGGCGGTTCCGGCGATGTGCCCGATTTCGACCTCTCCGGTGGCGAGGTGCGCCCGGAGCGCGGAGACGCGGTCGAGCCGGATCCGGCCGGACGAGGTGTTCAGCTCGCAGTCGCCGAGCCGTCCCTCGGCGTGTACGTCGGTGGTCGCCGAGTTCAGAATCAGCTTGGAACCGGCGGGCACCTCGATCGTGATGGCGACGGAACCGTTCTTGTCGCCCGATTTGGTCGTCTTGATCGACAGTTCGCCGTCGGAGAAGGCGACCTTGGTGCCCTCGGCGACCTTCACGTTCGACTTGTTCGCGCCGTCGACGGGCTCGACGTGCACCACCGTGTCCGATCGCTCGCTCGCGGCGATGCGCACCCGTGCCCCGGCGGTGGTCAGGGTGGCGGTGATCGGCTCCGGCGTGGTGAAAACGGTCATGACGATGTCCCCTTGTCGTGTGATCCCTTTGCCGCTCAAGGAATTCCTGTGCGGCGGTTCGTTGTGACCACATTCGCCGACGGGACTGACACCGGGCTGACACGACACTGACACCGAAAACTCACGGCGAGGACTGGCGATCCCGCCGGTTGTCGACGGCGTCCCGCCGGACCTGATCGGTATGCGCGCCGATCTCCCCGAGCCGTTCGGCGAAGCCGGTGTGCTCGCGGGGAAGATGGGCGCGCAGGTCGGCCAGCGGCGCCAGGAGACCGGTCACGTCGTTCTCGCCGAGTGCCGTGCTGAGCCTGTCCGCGCTTTCCCTGGCCCGGGCGTTCAACCCGTCCAGCGCGCCCGCCTGTCCGGCCAATTGCCGCAGGATCGCCGAGTTACGCCGGGCCCACTCCGCCACCGCGCGATCGCCCGCCCGCCGCTCACGTTCCGCGTCGACCCGTGCCTCGCCCGTGTTCTCCCCGGTCACCGACGGCCGCAACCGCAGGAAGCGCCGCTCCGCCGCCTGACGGCTGGCGACTCCCAGCGCCGGCGCGATCGCGGTCCAGCTGGTCCCGTTCGCCCTGGCGGCCGCGATCAGCTCCGGCTCCCACGCGGCCAGTTCTTCGCGCACCGCGCGCAACGTGGTCAACGCCGCCAGCAGCCGGTCCGGCTCCGTGGCGCCGGATCGGGCCTCGGCCACGACGTCGTGCACGGTGCGCACCATCCGTGCCGGGTCTGCGTCCATAGTTGTCATCCAATCGACGACTCGGTGGTTGTCATCGTTTCGATGACATGTTAGAACAGTAGTGCGTGTTGACACCAGAGACAGTGACTCCAGGAGGTGGAACCCGATGTTGATGCGCACCGACCCGTTCCGTGAGCTGGACCGCCTCACCCAGCAGATGTTCGGCGCCGCGACCCCGGGAACGTGGTCCAAGCCGGCCACGATGCCGATGGACGCCTACCGCGACGGGGAAGAGTTCGTCGTCTGCTTCGACCTTCCCGGCGTCGCCGCCGACGCGATCGAGCTGGACATCGAACGCAACGTCCTGACCGTCAAGGCGGAACGGCGGCCGACCCCCGGCAAAGACGTGCAAATGCAGGTTTCCGAACGCCCGCTGGGGGTGTTCTCCCGTCAGCTGTTCCTCGGCGACGCCCTCGACACCGAGCGCATCGCGGCCGACTACCAGGCCGGCGTGCTGACCCTGCGCATCCCGATCGCCGAGAAGGCCAAGCCCCGGCGCATCGAAATCACCGGCGCCGACACCGACCGCAAGGAGATCCAGGCCTGAGCACGCCGTCCGGTCCGGGGCCGCCGCGCCCCGGGCCGGACGGCCGAGGAAGGAAAGGGCAGCTCGTTGACCGCCACGCTCACCATGCCGGTCCGCAACCCCCACCCCGCCCTCGACGCCGTGTGGGGATACCTCGCCGAGGTCACCGGCGCGCTCGGTGTCGGCCTCGAATCCTGCACCGTCGACCACGACAGCCCCGTCTCGGCCTACGTCGCGCTCGACGAGCGGCTCCCCGGCCACCCCGACCGCGACGTCGCCCTGCTGTGGGACGAAATCCACGGCTGGGCCGCGGCGATCGAGACCCACTCCGGCGAGGACCTGATCGTCCTTCGCTACCTCGGCGGGAAGAGCGTCGTCCCGCCGCCCGCGCGGGTCTCGAGGTTCGTCAAGGCCTTGCGCGAAGACGACCACGGCCTCGGTCGGCTCACGCCGCCGTCGCTGCGCACGGCGTCCGGTCTGGCCGACCTCCAAACCGTTCTCGACAGGCGCGCCTGCCCGGTGTAGAGGTGGCCGGATGAGCACACCGTCAAAGCAGCGACGGATCGGCTTGCTGTACCCGACCAGAGACTGCGGTGAGGATGATTTCCTCGCACTGGCGGGAAAACTGGACCCGGCCGTCGCCGTGGACTTCGCCTAGGTGCCGTCGTCAGCTGGGCCTGCTCCAGTTGCAGTTTCACGCGCGGACTGGACGGCGCGTACGAACAGGCCCGCGCACTCGGCGAACGGCTCGGCGTTCCCGCGAGCAGCACTTCGCTGGCCTTCCTCGCCGCGCTCACCCACCTCGGTGTCGATCGCGTGGCGCTCGCCTCCGTCTACCACCGCGACACGACCGCGAGCTTCGCCGGTTTCCTCGCCGAGGCCGGGGTCGCCACCGTTCATTCGGTCTCCGCCGACGCGCCGTCGGATCGGGCGCTGGCCGGTTGGGACGGCCGCCGGATCACCGAACTCGCGGCCGCCGCCGATCACGCCGGAGCGCGAGCCGTGCTCGTCCCGGAGACCGCCTTGCATACGACACCGCTGCTGGACGACCTCGAACGTGCTCTCGGCAAGCCCGTGCTGACGGCCACCGCGGTCACCCTCTGGGATGCCCTGCGCCGGATCGGCACTTCACCGATCCGGCGCGGAGGGCTCGGCACGCTGTTCGCGGGCGAGCGTGGATGACCGAGACTCAAGCCTCGGAGCCGTCGAGGCGACGGCGCAGCTCGTGCAGGGTCTTCGTGAGCAACCGGGAGACGTGCATCTGGGAGATACCGATCCGCTCGGCGATCTGCGACTGGGTCAGACCGTCGAAGAAGCGCATCGTGACGATCGCCCGCTCCCGTTCCGGCAGCCGGTTCAGCAGCGGGACCACGGTGTGGCGGTCCTCGATGAGTTCGAAGCGGGAATCCAGCTCCCCCACCACGTCGGACAGCGGAACCGAACCTTCGCCGTCGTTGACGGGCCGGTCCAGCGACGACGTCTGGTAGCTGTTCGCGGCGAGGAGGCCTTCGCGGACGGTATCGACGTCGAGGTCGAGGTGCCCGGCGAGTTCGGTGGGTGTCGGCGCGCGGCCGAGAAGCTGGGTGAGTTCCGTGGTTCCCCGCGACAGCCGGGTGCGCAGTTCCTGCATTCCGCGCGGGACGTGCACCGCCCAGCCGGTGTCGCGGAAGAAACGCCGTACCTCACCCATCACCGTCGGCACCGCGTAGGCCAGGAACTCCCCGCCCTGCTCGGGATCGAACCGGTCCACGGCCTTCAGCAGCCCGACCCGGGCCACCTGTACGAGGTCTTCCCTGGGCTGGCCGCGTCCGCTGAACCGCACCGCGATGTGTTCGGCGATCGGCAAGAGTTCGAGGATGAGCCGTTCGCGCAGTTCTCCCCGCCGCGGGTGATCGGCGGGCAAGGCCGCCAGTTCCTCGAACAGGGGGCGGCAGTGTGAATAGTCGTCACTACGCCGCGTCCGACGGCCCGCTGGGCCGCGAGGCGCGGGAAGCGGCGGTTCCTCTCTCAGAATGGGTTCGACGAGTTCCTCCATCAGGGACGGCATGTTCATCGGTCCCTTCGTCCCACGTGGACACGCGTGGGCCCCAAGCGCACCCCGGTGCTCAACGCCGGCATGGATCCACTCCCATCGTCTTCGTCTCCCTCGTAATACCCGGAGGTCGGGTCCCGCAAACACGCTCACGGCAGGCACCCTGGGCGGGTGACGTCACGGTTTGCCGGTGCGCCGAGGGGGTATCCGCAGGTCAAGACGAAGGAGGAGCGATGCCGGAACAGAGCTGGAGCGACAAGCGAGAACGGCAGTACAAGCACATCAAGTCCTCGCAGAAGAAGCGCGGGGCGAGCACTGACCGGGCCGAGGAGATCGCCGCGCGCACGGTCAACAAGAACCGTGCGCAGTCCGGCGAATCCCGCACCGCGAGCAAGAGTTCGACGCGGGACACTTCACCGCAGAAGCGTGGCGGCAAGCGCTCCGGCAACCGCCAGGGCCCCGGCGGGCCGACCAAGGACCAGCTCTACAACGAGGCGAAGAAGCGCAACATCAAGGGCCGCTCCAGCATGACCAAGAAGGAGCTGCAGAACGCCTTGGGCCGCTGAATCCCTAGTCGGCGATCGTCAAGGTCGCCAACAGGCCGGTGAGTTCGATGGCCCGACGCACCACCTTGGACGGCCGGATACTCAGCGCGATACCCGACTCCGTGCAGTAGCGGTTCAGCTGGATCAACACCGACAGGCCCGAGGAGTCACAGAATCCGACGGCGGTCATGTCGATCACCGCGGCGCCGGGCCGCCTTTCCAGCAGCTCGAGGGCCTTCGCCCGAAGCCGTGGGCTGCTCGCGGCGTCGACATCGCCCGCCACCTCGATGGTGATGGCATCGTGCGGGTGCTCCGCCGCGGTCACGGCGAGTGGTGCGGGCTGCGCGGCCTCGGTGTCGAACGCCATTCCACGACGGTAAAAGGCCGGTGGCCGCCTCGCAACCGTCAGGCCCGGGCGGCGGGCTGTCGCTGCTAATCTCGCGCCATGGCCTGCCGCATCACCGAACTGGTCCTCGATTGCGCCGATCCGGTCCGCATGGCGGAGTTCTGGTGCGAGGTACTCGGTTACGTCGAACTCGGCAAAGAGGGCGCCGACATCGAGATCGGCCCGCCCGGAACCGGATTCGGCGGCCCGCAACCCACCTTGGTCCTCAGCCTCAGCGAAGACCCCAAGCCCGGCAAACTGCCCCTGCACATCGACGTCAGCCCCACCGACCGCGATCAGGACGCGGAACTGGAGCGGTTGCTCGCCGCGGGGGCGCGGAAGGCCGACATCGGCCAGACCGGGTCCGAGTCGTGGCATGTACTCGCCGATCCCGAAGGCAACGTGTTCTGTCTGCTTCGCCGTCGGGTCGAACCCTGAACTGGACGGTGCCCGATGACAGATGAACGACTATGGCAGCTCGACAAGACCGCGTTCGCTTCCGCCGACGGCTCCGGCCCGGTCGCGCCGGGCCCGTTGTCCGAGCAGTTCGTCGAACTCACTCGCCTGTTGCTGACAGCCTCGACGCCGGCACAGGTCCTGCAACAGGTCATCGACGCCGCGTACCGCGTGGTCCCGGGCGCGGATCTGGTGTCGGTCACCCTCCGGGCACCGGACGGGACCTTCCACACGCCGGTCGCGACCGAGAAGGTGGCCGTGGAGCTCGACGCGGTCCAGTACCGCGCCGGAACGGGACCCTGCGTCGACGCCGCCGCCAGCGAGAGCCCCGGCCACGTCCGTAGCGACGACTTGGCGCACGAGACGAGGTGGCCCGAGTTCTCCCGGGCGACGGTGCGGCACGGTTTCACCGCGATCCTGTCGACCGTGCTGCTGCCCGAAGCGACTCCGCCCCGGCTTCCCGGGGCGTTGAACATCTACAGCCGCCGCCCGGACGCCCTCGGTCCGGTCGCCCAGGACACCGCGCTGCTGCTGGCCACGCACGGCTCGCTCGCGCTCGCGAGCACCAGCGCCGTGAACCGGGCGGACCTGGAGGCGCGCCATCTGCGGCGTGCCATCGAATCCCGCGACGTGATCGGCCAGGCCAAAGGGATTCTCATGCAGCGGCGCGGGCTGACCGCCGACGAGGCCTTCGACCTGCTGCGCCGCACTTCCCAGGATCTCAACGTCAAACTCGCCGAGCTCGCGAGCACCCTCGCCGCCCGGCATACGGAGCTCGACGGCCACTGAAATCGCGAACGGGCCCGGCCGAAGGATCGGCCGGGCCCGTCGACGTCTCGACTCAGTCGAGGTCGAACCGGTCGAGTTCCATGACCTTGGTCCAAGCCGCGGCGAAGTCGGCGGCGAACTTCTCACGGCCGCTCTGGCCCGAGTAGACCTCGGAGAGCGCGCGCAGCTGCGAGTTGGAGCCGAAGACAAGGTCGACCGCGGTGGCGGTCCACTTCACCGCGTCCGTGGCGGCGTCGCGGATCTCGTACACGTTCTCCTCGGACTCCGACACCTTCCACCGGGTCCCCGGCGAGAGCAGGTTGGTGAAGAAGTCGTTGGTGAGCACACCGGGCCGGTCGGTGAGAACACCGTGCCGGCTGCCACCGAAGTTGATCCCGAGCGAGCGCAGGCCACCGACGAGGACGGTCATCTCGGGCGCCGTCAGGTCGAGCATGTAGGCACGCTCGACGAGCAGGACCTCCGGCTGGAGCTTCTCGCCGGACCGCAGGTAGTTGCGGAACCCGTCGGCACGCGGTTCGAGCAGCTTGAACGACTCGACGTCGGTGTCGTCCTGCGTCGCGTCGGTGCGCCCCGGGTGGAACGGCACGGTCACCTCGGTGCCCGCGTCGCGCGCCGCCTTCTCGACGGCGGCCGAACCCGCCAGGACGATCAGGTCGGCCAGCGAGATCTTGGCGCCGCCGGCGTCGTTGAACTCGCGCTGGATGCCCTCCAGAGTCTCCAGGACACTCGCGAGCTGCTTGGGTTCGTTGACCTCCCAGTCGCGCTGGGGCGCGAGGCGGATCCGGGCGCCGTTGGCGCCGCCACGCTTGTCGGTGGAGCGGAAGCTCGCCGCGGCCGCCCACGCGGTGGTGACCAGCTGGGCGACGGTGAGACCGGATTCGAGCACCTTCGCCTTGAGCGCGGCGATGTCGGCGTCACCCACGAGATCGTGGTCGACCTCCGGCACCGGGTCCTGCCACAGCTGCGGTTCGGGGACCCACGGTCCCAGGAAGCGGCTGACCGGGCCCATGTCGCGGTGCAGCAGCTTGTACCAGGCCTTGGCGAACGCCAGTGCGAACTCGTCCGGGTTCTCCAGGAAGCGGCGCGAGATCTTCTCGTACGTCGGGTCGACGCGCAGCGCCAAGTCCGTCGTGAGCATGGTCGGCTTGTGCTTCTTGGCCGGGTCGTGCGCGTCCGGGATGATCGCCTCGGCGTCCTTGGCGACGTACTGCTTGGCACCACCGGGGCTCGTGGTGAGCTCCCACTCGTAGCCGAAGAGGATCTCGAAGAAGCGGTTGCTCCACTGCGTCGGCTTGTCGGTCCAGGTCACCTCGAGGCCACTGGTGATCGCGTCGGCGCCCTTGCCGCTGCCGTGGGTGCTCAGCCAGCCGAGGCCCTGCGCCTCGATCGGGGCGGCTTCGGGCTCCGGGCCCACGTGGTCGTCGGCGATGGCGGCGCCGTGGGTCTTGCCGAAGGTGTGGCCGCCCGCGATGAGCGCGACGGTCTCCTCGTCGTTCATCGCCATCCGGGCGAAGGTCTCCCGGATGAAATGCGCGGCGGCCGCCGGGTCCGCGTTACCGCGAGGTCCCTCGGGGTTGACGTAGATGAGGCCCATCTCGGTGGCGCCGACGTCGGGCACCATCTCCGTGTCGCCGGCATAACGCTCGTCACCCAGCCAGGTGTCTTCCGGACCCCAGAAGATCTCCTCGGGCTCCCAGGTGTCCTCTCGGCCGAAACCGAAGCCGAACGTCTTGAAGCCCATCGACTCCAAGGCGACGTTGCCCGCGAGCACGAGCAGGTCGGCCCACGAGATCTGCTGGCCGTACTTCTCCTTGACCGGCCACAGCAGGCGCCGTGCCTTGTCCAGGTTGGCGTTGTCGGGCCAGCTGTTGAGCGGCGCGAACCGCTGAGCGCCGTCACCGGCCCCGCCACGGCCGTCGTGGATGCGATAGGTACCGGCGGCGTGCCAGCTCATCCGGATCATCAGACCGCCGTAGTGGCCGAAGTCGGCGGGCCACCAGTCCTGCGAGGTGGTGAGCACCTCGGTGATGTCGCGTTTGAGGGCTTCGACGTCGAGCTTGGCGAACTCCTTGGCGTAGCTGAAGTTCTCACCGAGCGGGTTGGACTTCGAGGAGTGGGCGTGCAGCACCGAGAGGTCGAGCTGGTTGGGCCACCAGTCCTTGTTGGTGCGCGGACGGCCACCCGACTTCGGCGTCGGCGAGTCGATCGCCGGGTTCTCGCTCTCGCTTCCGTGCGCGGTCACGGAGTCGTGGGCCACCGGGCAGCCCTTGTCCGGGGTGTCGCTCATTTACTTCCTTCCGAGCAGGCGAATCATCGCTGGATGGGTTCGGCCGCGCAGCCAGGGCAAAGACCCCAGTAGACGACCTCCGCCTCGTCGACCACGAAACCGTGGCCGTCCGAGGCGGTCAGACAGGGGGCGTGGCCGACGGCGCAATCGACGTCCTCGATCGCGCCGCAGGAACGGCACACGACGTGGTGGTGGTTGTCCCCCACCCGGGTTTCATAGCGGGCGAGCGCACCGGCCGGCTGGATACGCCGGACCAGGCCGGTTTCGGTGAGCGCGCGCAGGACGTCGTACACCGCCTGGTGCGAGACCGTGGGAAGTTCGGCCCGCACCAGCGCGATCACCGTTTCGGTATCGACGTGCGGGTGGTCGCGCAGCGCGGCGAGCACGGCCAACCTCGGCCGGGTCACGCGCAACGAGACGGCCCGCAGCTGTGCCTCGAAGTCCGACATCACCGACGACGATAAGAGCTTGTCTGGAATCGGTCAAATCAGGGCGGGCAATTCACCCGTCACGGGCCGAGTTCCGCGAGCGCGGCCTTCGCCGATCCGGCGTGGTCGGCGATGTCCCGCCACGGATCGTCCTTACGGGACAGTCGCCGCCGGAGTTTCGCCGGGTCCCAGCCGTCCGGCGACGCCTTGCCGAGTTCTCGCCACTCGATCGGGGTGGCCACCGCCGCACCCGGCCTCGCCCGGAGTGAATACGGCGCGACGAACGTCTGCGCGTAGCCGTTCCGGTTGGCGTCGAGGAAGATCCGCTCGCCTCGGTTGTCCTTGCGCTGGGCGGTGGTGAGCCGTTCGGGGTCGGCTTCGGCGACCCTGTCGGCGATCCGGCGCGACAGGGTCAGCACGGTGTCGGTGTCGGATCCGGCGTCGAGCGGCGCGACCACATGGAAGCCGCGGCCACCCGTCGTCTGGACGAACGCCGTCAGCCCCGACTCGGTGAAGCGGTCACGGATCCGGCGAGCGGTCTCGCGCAGGGCGCTCACCGGGATGCCGTCCGGCGGGTCGAGGTCGAGGACGATCCGATCGGGGCGGTCCGGCGCGTCCACTGTGGACAGCCAGACGTGGAACTCCAGTGTGCCCTGGCCGACCAGGTACAGCAGCGTGTCGACGTCCTCGCAGAGCACGTATTCGTCGGTGCCACCGTCCTGGCGAGGCACCCTTCCGACGCGGATCCAGTCCGGGAAATGCTTGCCGGGGTGTTTCTGGAACCACCCTTCACCGTCGATACCGTCCGGAAACCGGCGCAGGGTCAACGGCCTGCCCCGCAGATGCGGGAGCATCGCGCCGGCGACCGTTCGATAGTGCTCGGCGACGTCCGCCTTGGTCAGCCCGTCGGCGGGGTAGAACACCTTGTCCCCATGAGCGATCATGGCCCCTCCCGTACCACGTCGGCCGGTTTCTTGTCGGTGCGCAGGCCGAGGAACCTCGGATGCCGGAGGCGGCCGTCCCTTGTCCACTCGGAGAAACCGATCTGCCCGACCAGTTCCGGGCGAACCCAGTGCACTCCGCGTTCGCGGACCGGGTCCGCGAACGACGGCTCCGCCGTCCCGAGTTCGCTGAGCCTCGCGTGCAGGGACGTCAGCAGGTTCTCGTCGAAGCCCGTGCCGACCTTTCCGGCGTAGCGCAAGCCCACGTCGTCGTAGTAGCCCAGCAGCAGCGCGCCGAAGCGGTCACGGGAGCCCTGTGGATCGGTATAGCCGCCGATGACGAATTCCTGGCCCCGCGCGCACTTGAACTTGAGCCAGTCCGGCGTTCGACCGGATCGGTAAGGCGAGTCGGCGCGTTTCGCGATCAGCCCTTCCCAGCCTTTTCGACAAGCCTGCTCGAAGAATTCCTCGCCGTCGCGGTTCCGGTGCGCCGAGAGCCGCAGCGGGTCCCGGAACTCGAACACGTTCCGTAACAGCGACTTCCGCTCGCGCAGCGGCATCGCCGCCACGTCGGTCCCGTCGTGATGAAGTAGGTCGAACAGGTAGTAATAGACCTTGACGCCGGTCGCGCGAGCACGCTCCGGGCTCGTGAGGTGGATACGGGGCTGAAGAGCGGCGAAACTGGTGGCGGCGCCGTCGAACGCGACGATCTCGCCGTCGGCGACGAATCGAGGCCCGCCCTGGTCGGCCAGCGCCTCCACGATCTCGGGGAAGGCGGCGTCCATCACCTTGTGATTGCGTGAATAAAGCGTCGGGGTGGCACCGTTCCGGACGGCGATCGCCCGGACGCCGTCGAGCTTCCGTTCGAAGATCCAGGCGTCGTCGGAGAAGCGCCGATCGGTGAGCGTGGCAAGGGTCGGCTCGCGCCAGGCAGGGCCGTTCGTTCGAGCCATCGTTCACCTCCGTCCCAGGGGTGTTCCCTGATCAAGACGGCGTAAACGTTCATGGTCCGCCGCGCGCCCAGTCACCCATACGACGCCATGGCGGGCCGCGCACGTTCAACACGGCCCAGACGACCTTCCCGCCCCACCAGGACCGGCTGCAGCCCCAAACGCGTGCCGTCTCGGCGACCAGTCTCAGTCCCATCCCCGGCACGCCCGCGTTCCGCCGTTCCAGCAGCACGGCCTCGTGCGGGTCGTCGTCGGCGACGGAAACGGACAGCGATCCGCGGCGCAGCTCCAGCTTGAGTTTCGGCCGCGAAACGGTGTGCCGGATCGTGTTCTCCACGAGTTCGGTCGCGATCAGCGCCACGTCGTCGGCGTACTCGGTCAGCCGCCACTCCTCGCAGATCCGGGCGACGAAGCGCCGGGCGAGCGCGGAAGCGACGTCCGTGGCGACGAGATCCTGCACCGCCTGCCGCCGCGGCGGATGATCCCGTTCCCGTTCGGCTGTCACGACATCGGGGTGAACGGCCACGAACCTGTCGACAGCCGTGGACACCAGCAGCACTCGGTGTGCCGGCGAGGAGGAGACGATCGCGAACGGGATTCCCGGCCAGTCGCTGATCCGGCGGGCGATCACCGCGAACACGTTCACCAGCGAACGGTCGCGGATGGTGAGCCCGTCGATGTCGGCGATCACGAACTCCGGAGATCCGGTGGCGACCTTCAAGAGCCCGTCACGCAGTTGAGAGCAGTTGGCCCGATTCAGCCTGCCGGTCACCGTGAGCACCGTCGACTCCGGGCGGCTCTCCGGTACCAGCAGTAGTTCACCGCCGGTAGCGCTCATCAGGCTGGTCCCATACTCCGGGGTAACCCGGATCACGTAACCCAAACGTGGCCGCCGCATAGTCGTCCCGATTCCGGGTACTCGCCGACCGGGCCCGAAAACACGCGGCCCCACGACACACCCTCAAGGAGGCGCAGATGACCGACCGAAGCGACGCGTCCGCCGAAGGCGTCAAGGGCGCCGTCGAGGACATCAAGGGCAAGGTCAAGGAGACCGCCGGCACCTTCACCGGCAACGACTCGCTGGAGCGCGAAGGCAAGGCACAGCAGGAGAAGGCGTCCGCGCAGGAGAAGGTCTCCGAAAAGGAGACACAGGCGGACCGCGCGAGGGCCGAGGCCGATCTGGCCGAGGCACGCGAGCGCAAGGAACAGTAGCCGCGTAGCCCGCACGCACAGCGGGGAGCCGCCGGGCGGTCCGCCCGGCGGCTCCCCGCGCCCTCGATTTGTTCCAGTACGACCGATGCCCGACACGGACCTGCCGTGCCGGGCATCTCTTTCGCGTCCGCTACTGGGACAAGCGGCTGGCCAAAAGCTTCTTGCCCTGTTCGGCACCCTTGCGGCTCTCCTCTTGCGCGCGGCGGAAGAATCCGGCCAGTTCCTCATCCCCGTCGCGGTCCGCGTCCTTCGCGTAGGCCTCCATGCGCAGCGCGTTGGACAGGCAGGCCTCGGTGAACCAAATGAGGTTGTAGTGCTTGTCCTTGGTGCCGGTGATCTCGCCGGTCTCGGTGTGCGTCACGATCGCTCCTTTCCTCTCAGACTTTCTCCCGAACCGACCGCGTACCCGGCATCGGCCGGTTTCATGCCGGACCGGCGCCGGAATTTCGATGCTGAACTCATTCAGCCCAGTCGCCCGATAATGCCGCTACGAATTCCGCACCGTCGAATAGCGGCTCGGTATCTATTTCCGGCCGACAGGAGTAGGGTCGGAATCGGTCGTTTCATCGACCACCGATGACCGCTTTCCAGCGGGACGTTTGAGCTTCTTGCTCCTCCACCATCGGTCTCGGATCCAGGAAAGTCGAAATGCGACACAATCGCACTGTTTCCACCCTTGCCGGCGCCATGGTCCTCGCGGCCGGATCGGCCGTTCTCCTGCCCCTTCCGGCGCAGGCCCGTACCGAATCCGTCGCCTGCACCGAAGCGGCGTTGATCACCGCGCTCGACGCGGCCAACGCGGCAGGCGGGGGCACCGTCACCTTGACCCCTGGCTGCACCTACACCCTCACCGCCGCTCATGGTGACGACGGCGTGCACGGCCCGGCCGGGCTTCCGATCATCACCACGCCCATCACCCTCGACGGCAACGCCAACACCATCACCCGCGCCTCGTCCGCGGCCGCGTTCCGCATCGGCCAGGTCGCTTCCACCGGGGGCATCACACTCAAGGCGGTCACCTTCGGCAACGGCCACGCGGCCACCGCAGGCAGCAACGACGGCGGCGGCATTCTCAGCTTCGGCGCGGTGACCCTCACCGGAAGCGCGTTGTCCGGCAACACCGCCAACGGCCGAGGCGGAGCCTTGTCCAGCAGCGGAACCTCGTCTGCGGCGACGTTCACCAGCAGCACGGTCGACGGCAACACCGCCGGTCAGGGTGGCGGTATCGCGAGTGTGAACGGGACGCTCACCCTCACCAGCAGCGTGGTCACCTCCAACGCGGCGACGACGAATCCCGGCGGGATCTATTACGCGGCGGGTTCGGCGAGCTTGAACACCTCCACGGTGACAGCCAACACCGCGACCAACTGCACGGGCAGCCCCTCGCCGGTCCCCGGCTGCATCGGATGACTTTCCGTTCTTTCGTGATAACGAACTTGGCTATTTCTCCAGGAAAGAAGAAATGATGCGAAGAAGCCGTAGCGTTCTGCGGACCGTAACCGGCGCCGCCATCCTGACCGGCGGAATGATCGCGTTGGCGCCGATGGCCCAGGCGACCACCATTCCCGTGGCATGCTCTGAAAACGCCCTCGTCGACGCCATCAACCTCGCCAATTCCACCGTCGACAAGGACACCCTGACGCTGGCGGGCGGCTGCACCTACGCACTGACGTCCGCGCACGGCGGACCCGACAACGGCCTGCCGGTCATCACCACGCCGATCGAACTGCTCGGCCCGGCGACCGTCACGCGGAGCGCGGTGCTCCCCTTCCGGATCGCCGAAGTCGGCGCGGCAGGCAACCTCACCCTCACCACCTCGGTCACCTTCGCCAACGGCAACGTGGTCGGCGCCGGAGGCGGCATCCTCAACCGTGGCGCCGTGACGCTCACCAGCAGCAGCCTGAGCGGCAACCAGGCCACTCTCGCGGGCGGCGGCCTCGCCAACGTCGACACCCCGTCCGGCACCCCGCCCGCCGCGTCGTTCACCAGAAGTGACGTCATCGGAAACACCTCGCTGCTCCAGGGCGGCGGCATCTACAACGGTCTTCGCGGCACCTTGACCACGACGGGTGTCACCGGCAGCCCGATGCTCATCAGCGGTAACACCGGCGCGCAAGGCGGCGGGATCGCCGCGGTCGACTCGACGGCCACGACCATCACCCAGACCGCCGTGACCGTGAACCACGCCCTCCTGACCGCGGGCGGGGTCTTCCGGAGCAACGGGACCATGACCACGAACAACGCGCCGATCACCGCCAACACTCCCGGCAACTGCGTCGGCAGCGCCCCGGCGGTACCCGGCTGCACCGGCTGACCCGGCCGCACCACCGAATAAGGCGAGGGACCAGCAGAAAGCGCCGATCATCGTGATCGGCGCTTTCGCGCTGTCACCAAGGGCCCGTCCCCGGTGCCGGATCCACGGTGGCCCGGCGACGCGGAGTTGGTCACCGTCAGCCGGAGAGCGTCGCCGATGTAGGTGAGGTCCACATGCGCGCCTCTGGAAGCTCCAACGTGCGAGAGAACTCACGGTGAAAAGCCTTTCGGGAAGGAGGACGGTCGTCGACCAGCCTTCCCGTCCTGACCCTCCGCGGCGTCAGCCTCCGGCGGTCATCGGCGTACCGCACCCGCGGTACCGCAGGCCGCGACCACTAGCCCGCGGTCGCCGATATTCTTCTTACGTCGCAACGATTCCGTCACATGACCACAGTGGACGACAGTGCGATCACCTCGGACCGCCGGTCGATCTGGTACCGGAAACAGCGGTAGCCGCGGAAAAGATCGGCGACGCGATGGCTTCCGCCGAAATGCGAAAAGTCCCGACCGGTTCGGTCGGGACCTTTCGGGTTGAAGCTGTACGTACCCCCGATGGGATTCGAACCCACGCTACCGGCGTGAGAGGCCGGCGTCCTAGGCCGCTAGACGACGGGGGCTAGGAATTTTCCTCCTGCGAGAGGAGGTTTTCAGTTGTTGACTTGCCGTGTTGCTGCGGAGAAACTTACCAGACCGGGTTTCCCGCCTTCGCAGGGGGGTCACTCTGTGTTTCACTCCGGAGAGTTCTCCAGCTGGGGTACCAGGACTCGAACCTAGACTAACTGGACCAGAACCAGTCGTGCTGCCAATTACACCATACCCCAGTGAGGTACCGTTCCGACCTTGACCGGCTCGGTGCCGCACGAGAAAGAATACTAGAGCACGCCGTTCCGGACCGTGAAAGCGGGGGTCTCCGTAGCGCGCTGGGCCGGGACGCCGAGCTTCGCGAACTCGGAAACGAGCAGCTCAGGCAGCTCGTCGAGGCCGGAGATCGTGTGCACGCCCGCCGGAGCGCGCTCGGCGATGCCGTCCCGGTCGAGCCAGACGGCCCCCAGGCCGGCGTCGCGCGCGCCGATGGCGTCGGTGTCGAGCTTGTCCCCGACGTGGACCGCTTGTGCCGGGTCACAGCCGAGACCGAGGCAGACCGAGTGGAACATCACCGGATCGGGTTTGGCTACTCCGAGTTCACCGGCGATGGCGACGTGGTCGAAGAACCGCGCGAGGCCGAGATCGGCGATCTTCTTGCGTTGATGCACCCCGGACGCGTTGGTGACGGCCGCGACGAGGACACCGGCGGCGCGTAGCCATTCCAGACACGGAAGGACATCATCGAACAATTGCCACGAACGCGCGAGAATTTCACGTCGGCGTCTTTCAAAGCCGGTGACCTGGTCTTCGTCGGCCAAAATGCCGATCTCCGCGAGGAAGCATTCAGTACGCTTGTGATGCATGGTCGCGTAATCGATTTCGCCCGCGACCACCAGCGCGACGTGCTCTTCGGTGATGAGATCCCACAGTGGCCACAGGTCGTTCTGACCGGTGAGCGCGCGCAGGCTGAGCCGGATCGCCGCCGTGCAGTCGATCAAGGTGTCGTCGATGTCGAGACACACCAACCGCAACTCCGGGGGCTCCCAAGGGGCTCCGTCCGGAACGGCGGGCGCGGTTCGTGACGGGGTCCGGGGCACGAGAGCGAAATCCACCAAGTGAGGCTAGGGCACCCAGCGCGATCGCGACTCTGCCGATGAGGTGATTAAAGCTGCTCTGTTCCGGCGCGGGCACTCTACTCCCAGTTGGTGAGATGTCGTGTTTTAGTTACCGGGCAACGCCGAACGACGACGACCGAGTGAAAGGTCACCGTTCGGCACATTTCGGGCCCGGGAGGTCGCGCACACCCCGTAACGGACACGAAAGCCTTACGGGACTTGGGACCCGGACCGTCCACAAGGGCACCTTCATCCGCGTCCCTCTTCGACCGTCCTTCCGGGACCGATCCCGCCGGACCGAAGTCCTATTTGGACGGTGAATCCCGGCCGCTCGCGGATCACCACCGCACCGCCCACGGCCGTCCCGCGCCCGATCGGCGGCTCCGTCCGGATGGCGCTTGACGCACCGGCCGGACAGGTGCATGCTGAGCTTATTCAACAGGTGATGAATAAGGGATTCGAAGGGGTGGGACGGATGAACGAACGCACGAACTGCGTGGTCGTCGGCGGTGGCCCCGCCGGCATGGTCACCGGGTTGCTGCTGGCCAGGGCGGGCGTCGAGGTCACGGTGCTGGAGAAGCACAAGGACTTCCTGAGGGACTTCCGCGGCGACACCGTGCACCCGTCGACGTTGACCTTGCTGGACGAACTGGGGCTCGGCGAGAAGTTCCTCAGCCTGCCGCACAGTGAGATCTCCTACGCCGGCTTCCCCGCTGAAGACGGCACGATGATGCGGCTGGCCGACCTGACCCGGCTGAAGGTGGCGCACCCCTACATCGCGATGGTCCCGCAGTGGGACTTCCTGGACCTGCTCGCCGACGCCGGCGCGAAGGAGGCCACGTTCACGCTGCGGCAGAGCACCGAGATGACCGGGCTGATCCTGGAACGGGGCAGGGTGACCGGGGTCCGCTACCGCGACGTCGAAGGAAAGACCGGCGAACTACGCGCCGACCTCGTGATCGCCGCCGACGGCCGCTGGTCACTGGCCCGGCGAGAGGCCGGGCTGGTACCGAAGGAGTACGGCACCCCGTTCGACGCGTGGTGGTTCCGGATCTCGCGGCGGGAGGGCGAAGGGGAGGGCATGCTGACCCCGAAGATGCGGAACCGCCGGTTCGCCGTGCCGCTGCCGAGGAAGGGCTACTTCCAGGTCGCCTACCTGGGCCCCAAGGGCGAGGACCTGCGGACCAAGGGCATCGAATGGTTCCGGGACAACGTGGCCGACGTCTGCCCCGAGTTCGCCGATCGCGTGGACGAGCTGAAGACGACCGACGACATCAAGTTCCTCGACGTCAAGCTGAACCTGCTGCGGAAATGGCATCTCGACGGGCTGCTGTGCATCGGCGACGCGGCGCACGCGATGTCACCGGTCGGCGGGGTCGGCATCAACCTCGCGGTACAGGACGCGGTCGCGGCCGCCACCCTGCTCGCCGAACCGCTGCGCCGGGGCAGGCCGTCCGCGGCGGACCTGGCGAAGGTCCGCAAGCGCCGTCTCGCGCCGACGATGATGGTGCAGGGGCTGCAACGGCTGTTGCACAAGAACATCATGCAGCCGGTCATGGCGGGCAGGCGCGACGGCCCGCCCGCCGTGATGGTGAAGCTGTTCAGGCGCTTCCCCGCGCTGTCCTACTTCCCCGCGCGGCTGCTGGGCCTCGGCCTCCGGCCCGAGCACGCCCCGGCTTTCGCGCGGCGGGCGATGGAGCCGGCCGGGAGCTAGGTCCCGGACGCCATGAAAGGTCCTTTCCTGGCAAATTTTGCGAGGAAAGGACCTTTCATGGCACTTGGTCAGACGGCCTGGACCGGATTCGTCAGGGTGCCGATGCCATCGATGGTGATCGACACCGACTGCCCGTCCTCGATCGGGCCGACGCCTTCGGGAGTGCCGGTCAGGATGACGTCGCCGGGCAGCAGGGTCATCACCCCGGACACGAATTCGACCAGCTCGGGGATCTTGTGCACCAGGTCCGACGTCCGGCCGTCCTGCTTGAGGACACCGTCCACCTCGGACCTGAGCGCGAGGTCGGCCGCGTCGATCGAGGTCTCGATCCACGGGCCCAGCGGGCAGAAGGTGTCGAAACCCTTCGCCCGGCCCCACTGGCCGTCGGCCTTCTGCAGGTCACGCGCGCTGACGTCGTTCGCCACGGTGTAGCCGAGGATCACGCTCGCCGCGCGGGCGGCCGGCACGTTCTTCACCGGCTGGCCGATGACGATCGCCAGTTCGCCCTCGAAGTCGACGCGGCCGATGCCGTCGGGACGACGGATGGGCGCGTTCGGGCCGATCACCGTGGTCGACGGCTTGATGAACAGCATCGGGTCCGCCGGGACCTCGTTGCCGAACTCGGCGGCGTGCTTGGCGTAGTTGCGGCCGACCGCGATCACCTTCGACGGGAGGATCGGCGCGAGCAGCCGGACGTCGGCGAGCGGCCAGCGCTTGCCGGTGAAGTTGGGGTTGCCGAAGGGGTGCTCGGCGATTTCCAGTACCTGGGCGTCGTCGCCGTCCCCTTCGATCGAAGCGAACGCGACACCACCGGGATGAGCAATTCGAGCTAGACGCACGCCCTCCACCTTACGGGTGCCGATCACGACCGGCTCCGAGTGGATACACCGAAAGCCACCGAAAGTGCACCCGTCCAGGTGCTGTGTGCCCGCCCCGCAAGCGGAACCATCGAAAGGCAGGCCGAGGCACGCCGGGCGAGGGAAGGCCGCGACATGACCGCCGACGCGTATCCCCCGAACCCGACGATCGTCCCGAGACAGCTGCCCTTCCCGCCGCCGTGGCTGGTCGGCCGCGAGAGCGAGACCGCCGTCCTGACCGAAACGCTGGGCCCGCTCGCCGACCCGGCGTCCGTCGTGGTCATCGAAGGGCCGGGCGGGGTGGGGAAATCGACCCTCGCGCTGCACTGGGCGCACCACCATCTGGACCGGTTCCCCGACGGCCAGCTCTACACCGACCTCGGTGGCTTCGACCGGCCCACCGAACCGCCGTCCGCGCTGTCGGTGTTGCACTCCTTCCTCGGGGCGTTCGGGGTGGCACCGGCCGCGCTCCCGACGGACGAGCGTTCCGCCTCGGCGCTCTACCGCAGCGTGCTCGCCGGCAAGAGGACGCTCATCGTGCTCGACAACGCCGCGGACCTCGCGCAGGTGGCACCGCTGCTGCCCGGCACCCGCTCCTGCGCCGTCCTGGTGACCAGCAGGACGAACATGGCCGGTCTCCGGCTTCGCGGCGCGACATCGCTCCGGCTCGACCCGCTGTCGACGCCGGAAGCCCATGACCTGCTGGCACACCAGATCGGCGCGGACCGGGTCCTGGCCGAACCGGAAGCGGCCGACCTCCTGCTCACCCACGCGGCGGGACTGCCGCTGGCCGTGTCGCTGATCGCGGCGCGCGCGGCGAGCAGGCCCGACCTGCCCCTTGCCGTGACGGCCGATGAACTGCGAGGCGGCAGCAGCCGCTTGGACGTCTTCGACGCCGGTGACGGATCGGCCGACCTGCGGACCGTCCTCTCGTGGTCCTACCGTGGGCTGGGGCTCGACGAGGCCGGTGGCTTCCGGCTGCTCGGTCTTCTCCCGCAGCCCGAATTCGACGAGGCGGCCGTGGCGAGCCTGCTGGCCTTGAGCACCGCCCGGACGACCGCGCTTCTGCGCTCCCTCGATCTCAAAAGCCTTCTGCACCAACACTTTCCGAAGCGCTATCGGATGCATGATCTCGTGCACCGGTACGCGGGTGAACTCGCGGAGCGGATCGATCCGACGGCCGAACTCATCTCGGCGAAAAGGCGCGCGGTGGACTTCTACCTCCACACCGCGCTGAACGCCGATCGCCTGCTTTACCCGTATCGCGGCAGGCTCGCGCCGCCCGTTCCCGGACGCGGGGTCGACGCCCTCGAGTTCGCCGGCGAAGCGGCCGCGCTGGAGTGGTTCGCCGCCGAGCACCGCACCCTGCCGGCCATGCAGCGGCTGGCCGCCGCGGAAGACCTCCCGGAGCAGGTGTGGTGGCTCGCCCGCGCGCTCGACACCTACCAGCACAGACAGGGCTTGGTCCACGACAACGTCGAGACCTCGCGACTCGGTGTCGACGCGGCCGAGCGCCTCGGCTCCCCCGTGATGCGTGTCCTCGCCCAGCGGCAACTGGGCAGGGCCTGCACCCGGGCGGGCGAACTCGACGAGGCGTTGAAGTGGCTGTCCCGTGCGCTGGCCGCCGCGGACGGGCCCGAGGAACAGGCGCACACCCACCATGACCTCGCCCGCGCCCACGCGCGCCGGGCGGATCCCGAGAACACCCTGTGGCATGCCGAACAGGCGCTCGAACTGTATCGCCGGGCGGGCAATCAGGTGGGCGAGGCGCACGCGCTGAACGCGGTCGCGCGGCAGTACACGGAACTGGGCGACCACGAACGGGCCCGCGAGTACGCGTCCAAAGCACTTTCCCTGCACGAAAGGCACGGCAACGGCAGCGGGGTCGCGGTCACCCTGGACAATCTCGGTTCCATCGCCGGCGGCGTCGGCCTCCCCCAGGAGGCGGAGCGCTCCTATCTGCGCGCGCTGGAACTCAGTCTGAGGCAGGACAACAGGTTCTTCGCCGCGGAGGTGACCGAACACCTCGCGGAAACGCAGTTCTCGAGCGGCAAGCTCGACGAAGCGGCGGAGCACTTCAAGCGGACCTACGAGCTCTACGTCGCCCAACACCGGCTCGCCGACGCCGAGCGGGTGCGGGAACGCCTGGCCGTCCTTCACCGCTGATCAAGCCTGACTGCGCAGCTTGCGCGCGATCTCCTTCCATTCGGAGCGCCGGGTCCAGCGCCCGCCGACGCGTTCCCCGATCCGGCGGCTCCGCTCCTCAAGGCCGCGCAACCGCACCCTCGGGTCCGCGAACAGACGCTCGCAGATCCGGATGTCGCCGCGTTCGACCCCGGCCGTCTCCGGTACGAGCCTGGCCAGCAGCCACCGGCAGGTCGCCGAGGCGTAGGGCAGCGAGATCTCGTCGAAGAACTTCAACGCCAGGCTGATATCCCTCGCCGCGTTCGCCGGGGCGTCACGACCGCTCTCCTTCAGTCTCAATTCGGCCCTGGCCAGATGCGCGGAGCCGAGCAGTTCGGTGTAGGAGGCGCCGTGGTCGGCGTGGCAGGCCAGCGACGTGAGCGCCTTGTCCACCAGTTCCCTCGCCCTGGGGAGTTCGCCGCGGGCGATGGAGATCCGCACCCGGAGGATGAGGAGTTCGTGGTATTCGCGGGTCCGGTCCTTGGGGAGATACGTGACGGCCTGCCCCGCCAGTTTGTTCGCCCGTTTCAAGGCCGAGCGCCGCCGGTCGAGGCGGTACTGCGTGAACCAGACACAGGCGAGGACGGTGCGGCAGGCCCCGTACTCGTCACCGGCGGGATCCAGCGCGTGGAACATCGCGCTCGCCGCCTTGGCGCAGTCCACCGCCTGTGCCAGGTGGTGCCTGCGGGCGTCCGACCGCGAAACCTCGGCCAGTTCGCCGTGCAGGGTCGCCAGCAGCCGCTTGCCGAAGGCGACCATCCAGCCGTCACCGCACTCCTTGGCCAGCCGGATCCCCTCGTCCACAGTGGACACCGCGGCGGTGAGTTCGTGCATGCGGTGCAGATGCCAGGCCTGGCAGTGCAGGAGCAGCCACGCCTTCGTCCAGCGGTCGTCGGCCGTGAGCGTCCCGTCGGGCAGAGCGCGCAGGCAGCATTCGGTCACCCGTCTCATCGCCTCCGCGTCCCCGGCGGCCTTGACGATCCGCTCGACCGCGGGCAGCGCGCGGACGAGGTCCGCACGGCTCAGCTCGGCGACGACGGCGAGCCAGTCGTGCACGAGCGCGGGTCCCGCGGCCGACGACGGCGCGGCCGCCTCGAGGTCGTGCACGAGCGCCAGTTCCTCGCCGACCTCGGGCGGCGGGTTCAGGGGCCGCGCCGCCGGTGGCACCGGGCTCAGCGCGAGCAGCCGTCGGACGATCTGCTCCAGGCCGTCCTCGGTGTCCGGGTCGAACCGCGAGATCACCAGGTTCTTCAGCACGACCGGGGCGAGGTCGGCGGAGAAACCGAGATCGGCGACCGGGATGACCGGACAGCCACCCGGCTCGGTGTGGTCGTAGATCCGGCGCTGCAGCACCCGGCTTTCGAACAGGACACCCTTGCGCGCGGCCGTGCCGTCACCGGCGCCGAACCTCAGCACGTAATCGGGTGACAAGACGCAGAGCACCGGGTAGGCCGTCACCGAGGTGACGATCCATTCCGGCAGGGAGACGGGATTCCCCTCGGGGAGATCGCGGTCCCAGAGCACGTCGACCCCACGCTTCCGCAGGGCTTCGGCCAGCGCTTGAGCGACCTTCCTGCCCTCGGTGTCGTGGGCATAGCTGATAAAGACCCTCATCTGGATCCTCCTGGAACGAGGCGGCGTCCTGCCGCTTCGTCGGACAAGGCCATTCACGGCCCGCCGGGTCCCTCGTGGCCGCGGCGCGCCCCTGTCCGCTCGGACAGGTGAACGCCGACGGCCACCGGGACGGGGGCAGCCTTCGGAGGCGATTAGGTCGTATGCTGACGATCCGGCAGTACGTCCACGCCTCGCTACGCGGTGAGTCCTGTGGGTATTGCCACTCGGGCGGCTTCTGTGCCAGCAGAAGCCGCCCTTTCACGTTCGGGCTATCTCATTCTTCCTCCAGCCTCGCCAGCGCCTTGTCGATCATGCGCGGGGTCTCTTCGGGCGGCAGGGCCGCCTCTTCGAGCTGGTAGAAGATCTTCAGGTACTCGCCACCCTTGTCCGCTCCGGCGGCTTCGTCGAAATAGACGTCACCCGAGGGCTGCTCGACGGTGAGGAAGTAGTCGTTCGCCTGGTCGGACAGCTCCATGAGCTGGAACGAGCTGCGCATCCCCCGCAGGAAACCCGCCGTGAACGGGAACACCTGCAAGGTGACATTGGGCTGCTCGGCCACTTTCCGCAGGTGGGTGAGCTGCTTCCGCCAGCCGTCCGCGTCGGTGACCCGCCGGTAGAGCACCGACTCGTCGATGATGAAGTGGTGCTGGAACTCCATGTCCTTCAGCCGCCCTTGCCGGATGAGGCGCACCTCGATCCCGCGCTCCACGGCCTCCGCCGTGTTCGGCCCCTTCTCCATCAAGGATCGGATGTACTCGGGCACCTGAAGCAAGCCGGGAACGAGCAGCAACTGGAACTGCCGGATGCCGACGGCCGAGGCCTCCAGCCCGAGGAATCGGACGAACTCCTGCCTGAACACCCGGCGGTACTCGTCCCACCACCCTGGCTGCCTGCTCTCCTTCGCCAGCTGGACATAGGTCTCGACGCGATCGCGGTCCGTGATGCCGTAGTGCAGGAGCAAGGCCTTCAGGTCGGTCGTGGACAAACCCACCGACCCGTTCTCGATCCGGATGATCTTCGAAACCGACCAGTCGAGTGCCTCCGCGACCTCCTTCTGCGTGAGCCTCAGCGTGTCGCGGGCCTCCCGCACAGCCGCCAGCAGGCGCCGCTGGCTGGTCACCGGAGTTTGGGCCCTCGTCATGATCTGCAGTCCTCCTGAGTTCTGGCAATCTGCCACCTGGCAGAACGGTACCATCCTCTATGACTTGAGTCACATCGGCCGGTGCAGACCGGAACCTGCCATAAGGCGAGGCTTCACTATGCTTCATCGCATGCGGCTACCCGCATGAATCCCGGCCGCGGCCCGAGCATGACAAAGTGGCCCCACCGCACGTGGTGAGGCCGTCAGGAAGGTCAAGCAGACTCAGGCGCCGAGGGGTCCCTCGATGAAGGCTTTCCACGCGGCGGGAGTGAAGCCGAGGGTCGGTCCCGGGGCTTTCGAATCACGAACGAAGACCACGTCACGAACGACAGTGACCTCAATACATTCAGGGTCGTTGGCTTCGCTGTATGAACTCTTCACCCACGTCAGCCGCGCGAAATCGGTTTCCGACGGCAGCCGGTCATCCCACGACGCCACATGTGCCCCCGATCCTCGGCAGGCACGCTCGACCGGGTCGCAGGCGAGACGGTACCTGTCCCCTTGCAGGCCACCGTTCAGGTTAGCGGCGGAGCGTGATCGTCATACACCGCCGACAGGCGGATTTTCACCTACCGTCGTCACTCGAGCGCGTGCCGCGCTCACGCTTGGGTAAGGGACTTGTGCACGAGCGCGTCGCACAGCGCGAGCCAGCTCGCCTCGACGATGTTGCCGTGCACGCCGACCGTGGTCCATTCCCGTTCACCGTCGCTGGTCTCGACGAGCACGCGTGTGACGGCGTCGGTGCCCGGATGGCCGGGCAGGATCCGCACCTTGTAGTCGGCCAGCTCGACACTGTCCAACCAGGACAGGTGCGGGCTGAGTGCTTCGCGCAGGGCGGCGTCGAGGGCGTGCACGGGGCCGTTGCCTTCGGCCGTGGCGATCACGCGCTGCCCGGCGACGTGCACCTTCACCGTCGCCTCCGAGACGACTTCGCCGTCGGAGCGGTGGTCCAGTACGACCCGGTACGACTCGAGTTCGAACGGCGGTTCGTCGAGGACGTCGTTCTGCGGGCCGTCGACCTCCCGCCGCAGCAACAGTTCCAGTGAAGCGTCCGCGGCCTCGAAGGACCAGCCTTCGGATTCGAGTTGCTTCACCTTGCGTACGGCGCTTGTCAGCGCTTCGGGCTGGCCGGCAAGGTCGACCCCGAGCTCACGTCCCTTGAGCTCCAGGCTGGCCCTGCCGGCCATCTCGGTGACCAGTACCCGCATGTCATTGCCGACAGAAGCTGGATCGATGTGGTTGTACAGCAACGGATCCACCTTGATCGCGCTCGCGTGCAGTCCCGCCTTGTGGGCGAAGGCCGACGCCCCTACGTAAGCCTGGTGGGTGTAGGGGGCGAGGTTGGCGATTTCGGCAAGAGCATGGGAGACCCGGGTGAGCTCGGCGGCGCCTCCGGTCGGGAGCACCTCCATCCCGAGCTTGGTCACCAGATTTCCCGTCACGGCGAACAGATCGGCGTTACCCGCTCGTTCACCGTAACCATTGGCGGTGCACTGGACGTGCGTCACGCCGGCCTGCACGGCGGCGACGGAGTTCGCCACCGCGCAGGAAGTGTCGTCCTGGCAATGGATTCCGAGCCGGAATCCGGTCCTTTCCTTGACCTCGCGGACGGTTTCCGCGAGGCCGAGCGGCAATTGGCCGCCGTTGGTGTCGCACAGCACGGCGACATCGGCGCCGGCGTTCATCCCCGCGTCGAGCACCTTCAACGCGGTGTCCTGGGAGAACGCGTAGCCGTCGAAAAAGTGTTCCGCGTCAAGGAAAACGCGGCGTCCTTCGCCGACGAGGAACGCGACGGTGTCCCGCACCATCGCGCAGGCTTCGTCGACGTCGACCCGCAGCGCGCGCTCGATATGGCGAAGGTCCGATTTGGCCACCAGCGTGATCACCGGCGCCTGGGAGTCGAGCAGGGCGCGAACCTGCCTGTCCTGCTCCGCCTTGGCGCCCGCCTTTCGCGTCGCGCCGAAGGCCACGAGCGCGGCGTGGCGGAGTTTCAGTTCGCCGGAAGCGGCGCGGGCGAAGAATTCCGTGTCCTTGGGCAGTGCGCCCGGCCAGCCGCCTTCGATGAACCCGACCCCGAGATCGTCGAGCAGCCTCGCCACCGCCAGTTTGTCCGTGACGGAGTAGGAGATCCCCTCGCGCTGCGCGCCGTCGCGCAACGTCGTGTCGTAGAGGTGGAATGCGTCGCCGAGCGGGGTGTCGGCGGGCTCCGTGCGAGTCACGGGGAACTCCTCGTGGTGGGGCGAAGCTGGTTCGGGCACAAAAAAACCTCCCGCATGGGTGCGAGAGGTTGCGCGCCGGGGGCTCTTGTGGAGCGGTTATCCGGCGCGCTCGGCGATAATGATGGTGCAGGAGGTCACGAACGCATCATGGCACATGCTCCGCCGGGCGTCCACAAGCCGGGCGGCATTTCCCACTTCCTGGGAGCCTCGGATGTTATGAACGGGACTTTCATTGCAAATTCTGCAATGAAAGTCCCGTTCATAACACGAACGACTACTGCGTGACCGTGCGCACGTTCGACGAAACGAGGGCCGCCAGCCGGTCCCCGATCGCGTGCGTCGCACCGGGCGACGCCTGGTCGCGGGTCGCGAGGTCGAAGGCCACCGAGGCCTCGATCCGCCGCGCCGCTTCCTTCTGTCCCAAGTGGTCCAGCAGCAACGCGACCGAAAGCACCGCGGCGGTCGGGTCGGCGAGACCCTGGCCCGCGATGTCCGGGGCACTGCCGTGCACCGGCTCGAACATGCTCGGGTTCCGCCGCGTGATGTCGAGGTTCCCGCTCGCCGCGAGCCCGATGCCACCGGTCACGGCGGCCGCGAGGTCGGTGATGATGTCGCCGAACAGGTTGTCCGTCACCACGACGTCGAAGCGGGACGGGTCGGTCACCAGGTGGATGGTGGCGGCGTCCACATGGGAGTAGGCGACCGTCACCTCCGGGTGCTCCAACGAGACCTCTTCGACGATCCGCGACCACAGCGAACCCGCGTACTCCAGCACATTCGTCTTGTGCAGCAGCGTCAGGTGCTTACGAGGCCGCGCCTCGGCACGGTTGAACGCGTCGGTCACCACACGCCGGACGCCGAACGCCGTGTTGACGCTGACCTCCGTCGCGATCTCGTGCTCGGTGTCCTTGCGCAGCAAGCCACCGTTGCCCGCGTACGGGCCTTCGGTGCCTTCACGCACGACGACCATGTCGATCTCGCCCGAATCGGCGAGCGGGCCGCGCACACCCGGGTACAACCGCGCGGGGCGGAGGTTCACATGGTGGTCGAGCTCGAACCGGAGCCGCAGCAGCAGCCCACGCTCCAGAATGCCGCTCGGCACCGTCGGGTCGCCCACCGCGCCCAGCAGGATCGCGTCGTGCTGCCGGAGTTCACCGAGCACGGACTCCGGGAGCAGCTCACCGGTGGAGTGCCACCGGGCGGCGCCGAGGTCGTAGTTCGTGATCTCCGCCGCCGGTACGACCTCACCGAGCACCTTGAGCGCCTCGGAGACCACTTCGGGCCCGATCCCGTCTCCTGGGATCACCGCGAGCCGCATCCACACACCTCCGTAGACCAGGCCACCGGCAGTCCGGATGGCCCATCCGCAAGAAAACGCCAGCAGCGGAAGGTTACCGGCTGTAGCCCGGTAGCCGTAGCCGCACCACCCTTATGCCGGAACCTCCCACAGAGCGAGACAGCCGAAAGGGTGAATACAAGAAGGGACGCCCTGGCGCACAGCTTGCCGCCAGGGCGTCCCTCACCTCATCGAACGTGGATCACCGCACTACGGATCAGCCCACCCCGATCGGCTGACGCCCGGTGTGCCGTCCGCCGTTGCCCGGCCGGTCGACGCCCGCGTTCCCGCCGCCGGCGTTCGCCTGGATCTTGACCACGTTCGCCCGGTTGCCCGAGGCGTTGTGGTGCTCGATCGCCAGCAGACCGAGGACGGTGTCCTGCGCGGCCGCGTTGCGGTTGACCACCAGCGCCGTGCCCGGCTTCGCGACGTAGCCCAGCGCGGAGTCGCCGCCGCCCTGGACCGTGTACGAGGGAGCCAAGGCGTCGAACGAAAGCGGCGTGCCGACGTAGTCGATCGTCGACGAGCCCGCACCCGGCGCCGCGTAGAACCCGGAGGTCCCGACCGTGTAGCTGATCTTGTGCGACGCGGCGTTCGGGTCGATGCCCAGTGCCGCGATGCTCACCGGCAGCACGACGGCGTTGGTGTCGTACACGTTGGTGTCGACGTCGCCGAGCTGACCGTTGACCGGCTGGATGTCCACCTGCGGGAAGCCCGGCTTCAGCGCCACGGTGACCGCCACGAGGACGTCGGTGGACGTCACCTTGGTCACATAGGTTTCGAAGTCCGGCTGCCCGTCGCCCGTGGTGTCGATGTCCACGAACGGCGAGGTGTTGCTGCCCATGTTGGCCAGATCGCTCCAGGTGGTGAGACCGAAGGCCAGCAACGCGTTCTCCGGCTGCCCCTGCGCCTTGGCCAGCGGAGCCGTGGACGCCGCGCCGACGTAGCGCAGGTCGCCGCCCTTGGCGGTCTGGTTCAGCGTGCAGTCGGTGGTGACGTCGCCGTCGCACTCGGGCAGCTGCGGGGATTCCGCCTGCAGTTCGAGCACGCTGATCAGCGAGCGGTACCGCTGCGGGCCGGTGCCCTGGTCCACGCCCTTGCCGGTCAGGTTCAGCACGGCCTGGTCCTGGCCGGCGCCGAAGTTGACGTTGCCCGGGGTGTTGATGGACGAGACGGGCTTCGGCGCGGAGTACACCGAGAGCCGCAGCGGAACGGTGGTGCCGCTCTTCGGGGTGAACGCGATCCGGCCGGAGGCGTCCGCCACGAACTGCCGGGCGAGGCCGACCTGCGTCGCCACCATGGTCGGGTCCATGACCTTGCGCAGCGCCTTGGGGTCGGCGATCTTCAGGGTCACCTTCACCAGCGCGACACCGCGCGGGCTCAGCTTCACCGTCGGCTTGTCCACTGTGTACTCGACTCCGGGGAGCGCGTTCACGGCTTCGTAGCCCACCGAGTACTCGACCGGCTTGATGCCCTTGTTGACCACCTTGACCGTCTTGGTCAGGGTGACCGGGCCGCCCGCTTCGACGACACCGAAGTTGACGGTGACGAAGCCGGGATTGTCGACGACGTAGGCCAGGACCTGGTTGTCCAGCGCGGCCTTCGCGTCGATCCGGCCGCTGCCGACACGCTGCGGTCCGTAGGTGCGGCCGGAGGCGTCGTGGATGTCGTGCCCGGCGGTGTTGATGACCGAGGCCTTGACCTCCTCGACCGACCAGTCGGGGTGCGCCTGACGGATCAGGGCGGTGATACCCGAGGTGTGCGGAGCCGCCATCGACGTCCCGGAGATGACCAGGCGTCCGGCACCGCTGCCCGCCAGCGCCGACGAGATCGAGTCACCGGGCGCCGCGACGTCCGGCTTGACCGCCGGACCACGCCCGCCACGCGAGGTGAACGAGCTCGGGGTGTCCACAATGGACTGATCGGTGGTCGGCACGGACACGCGGCCCTTGCCGGTCATGCGGATCTGCAGCGTGCCGGCGGCCAGCGCCGGGCGGACCGAGGCGGTCGCGCTGCCGGTGAACTGGAACGTCGGCAGGGCCGCGTTGCCCGCGATCCCGGCGGAGAAGTGCTCCAGCGTGGACGAGAAGAGCGCGCCCTTGGCACCGGCGGCCTGCGCGTTGTTCGAGCGGGCGCCCGAACCGCACGCGCGGGTCGCGTCGTTGTCGTCCCATTCGAGGAACACGATCTTGCCCGCGACCTTCGCCTTGTCGGCGTCGGAGTACGGCTTGCAGCCCGCGGCGTTGTCGGCCGAGATGGCGACCACCGGCGCGGTGACGTCGAGCGTGTCGTAGGCCGCGTAGTTCTGGCTGAACTGCCCGGTCTTCGCACCCTTGACACCGTCGGGAGCGACGGCTTCGACGGCGTCGCGCAGGACGGACGCGTCACGGCTGCTGGCGACGGTCAGCGCTTCGGGCGTGTTGCCCGGCGCGCCGCCGACGTCGTTGAGGTCGCCGCCGTTGCCCGCGGAGAACACCGGGACGACGTTGTTCGCGGCGATCTTGCGCACGAACAGCGAATCCGGGTCGTCCGGGGTGGCGAAGTCGCCACCCAGCGACAGGTTGACCACGTCGAGGTGGTCGGTGAAGTCGCCGTCACCGTCCGGGTCGAGCGACCAGTCGAGCGCCTGCGAGGTGACGTTGGTCGAGCCGTCGCAGCCGAAGACCTTGATCGCGTACAGCAGGGCCTTGGGCGCGGTGCCCGGGCCGATCTGCATCGCTTCGATCTTCTTCTTGTTGAGCTTCTTGTAGTCGCCGGTGAAGGTCTTGCCCGCTTCGTCCACACCGAAACCGGCGACCGTGCCCGCGACGTGCGTGCCGTGGTGGCCGCAGGCGAGCGGGTTGGGGTCCGGCTTCGGGACGTGGAGGGCCGGGTCGGCGCTGCCGGTGTCGTAGGCGTCGCCGACCAGGTCGATACCGCCGACGACCTTGTCGGTCGGGAAGGCGGTGGTGGCCTGGTCGCGGTTGATCGCCTTGTACGCCTCGGCCGTGCCCGGACCGCCGAAGTCGGCGTGGGTGTAGTCGATGCCGTCGTCGATCACGCCGACGCGGATGCCGTCGCCGTAACGGCCGGTCTGCTGCCACGAAGCGAGTGTGTTGGTCAGCTGGACCGCGCTGGAGTTGGTGCGGGTCTTCGGCACCACCTTCTTGACCGAGATGACGTCCGGCCGCTTCGCCAGCTCGCGGATCTTCGCCGCGTCGGCCGTGACGACCGCGCCCGCGACCGCGTTCGAGGTCTGGGTGACCAGCTGGGTGCCGGCGTCGGCGGCCTTGAGCTGACCGACGACCGAGTTCACCGTGGCGGCGGCGTCGGCCTTGGCGGCCTTCGCGGCCTGCTTGGCCTTTTCCTTGCCTGCGCCCTTGTTCTGCTCGGCGTTGAAGGCGTCGACGGCCGGCTGCTTGGCCAGCTCGACAAAGGCGGTGATCTGCCCCTGCGCGGCCTTGAGCTTCGGTTCGACCTTCCCCTGGAAGCCATTACGGTCGATCTTCGCCGGCGTGACGCCGTCCGCGAGCGGGACATCCTGTGCGGCTGCCGTCGCCCCGGTCACGGACGTCGCGAGCAGTGCGGCGAAGACCGCGGCCGATGAGCGGATGGCCCACCGGGGTACGCGGGATCTGTTCATGAGTACGTGCCCTCACTCGAGGCCTTGACTTCGAACCTGCCTGCCGCTCGAACACACCCCCGACGGTGAGCCCCGGCGCCGCGCCGTGCCCTTCACGACGCGATGGTTCGGCCTCGCCGCAAGAACCTATCCGGGGACCAGCCCGACTTCAGTAGGCATTTTTCACCGTTATTGAATCTTGCTCTGCATTCCGCGAACCCCGCACACACAACGACCACAGTTGGTCGACTAATCGCGGAAGTACATGAAGGCCCCCATCCTTGCGCCTACCGCAAGGATGGGGGCCTTCATGTACTACTTGGGAGCTCAGCCGAAGTTGACCGCGCGGATCGTGTGCGCGCCGACGGTGGCGCCGATCGGCTCCAGCAGGTGCGAGTCCACGGAACGGTCGACGCGCAGCAGCATCACCGCGTCCGCGCCGTCGGTGGTCTGGCTGATCTGCGCGGCCTCGATGTTGATGCCCGCCTCGCCGAGCAGCGTGCCGACGCGGCCCATGATGCCCGGGCGGTCCGGGTACTCGAGCAGCAGCACGTTGCCCTCGGCGCGCAGGTCGAAGTGACGGCCGTTGACCTCGACCAGCTTCTCGACGTCGTCCTTGCCGGTGACCGAACCGGACACCGACAGGGTCGCGCCGTCGGCGTAGACCGCGCGGACGGTGACCAGGCTGCGGAACTTGGGGCTCTCGGTCTCGGTGACCAGTTCGACCTGGACGCCCAGTTCCTCCGCCACCCGCGGCGCGTTCACGAAGGTGACCTGGTCCTCGACGACGCCGGAGAACACGCCGCGCTCGGCGGCGAGCGGCAGCACGCTGACGTCCTCGCTGGACAGCTCGCCCTTGACCACGACGGTGACCGAGGACGGCGCCTTCGGGTTGAGCGCGGTCAGCACGGTGCCGAGCTTCTGGGTGAGCGAGAGGTACGGCCGCACGAGCTCGCCGACCGTGCCACCGCCCGCGACGTTCACCGCGTCCGGCACGAAGTCGCCGCGCAGCGCGAGCAGCACGGACTTCGCGACGTCGGTGCCCGCACGATCCTGCGCCTCGGCGGTCGACGCGCCGAGGTGCGGCGTGACGACGACGTTCGGCAGCCCGAACAGCGGGCTCTCGGTGGTCGGCTCGGTGACGAACACGTCGACACCGGCGCCGCCGACGTGGCCGGAGCTGACCGCGTCCGCCAGCGCCTGCTCGTCGATCAGGCCGCCGCGCGCGGCGTTGACGATGATGACGCCCTGCTTGACCTTCTTGAGCGCCTCGGCGCCGATGAGGCCCTTGGTCTCCGGGGTCTTCGGCAGGTGGATGGAGATCGCGTCGGCGCGCTCCAGCAGCTCGTCCAGCGTGACCAGCTCGATGCCGAGCTGCGCGGCGCGAGCCGCCGAGACGTAGGGGTCGTACGCGATGAGCTTGGTGTCGAAGGCGGCGAGGCGCTGCGCGAACAGCTGGCCGATCTTGCCGAGGCCGACCACACCGATGGTCTTGCCCTGGATCTCGACGCCGGAGTAGGCGCTGCGCTTCCACGCGCCGCCCTGGAGGCTCTGGTCCGCGGCCGGGACCCGGCGGGCGACCGCGAGCAGCAGCGCGACGGCGTGCTCGGCGGCGGAGACGATGTTCGACGTCGGCGCGTTGACCACCAGCACACCGCGTTCGGTGGCGGCGGGGACCTCGACGTTGTCGAGCCCGACGCCGGCGCGGGCGACCACCTTGAGCGAGGTGGTCGCGGCGAGGACCTCGGCGTCGACCTTGGTGGCGGAGCGCACGAGCAGCGCGTCCGCGGTCTTCACGGCTTCGAGCAGCGCGGGGCGGTCCGTACCGTCCACATGCTGGACCTCGACCTCGTCGGAGAACACGCTCAGCACGGAAGGGGCGAGCTTCTCCGCGATGAGGACGACGGGCTTGTTCGGCTTGGTCACGATACGGCTCCCACTATCTGGTCCAGTGCCTCAGAACTACGGCCACGCCGTTGTGCCCGGTTGCGCCGCAGTTTAGACCTGGTGACAAGGGATTGTTAACTCGCCCGTAATCCGGCGAAAACGAGATCGAGGAGCCGGTCGAGGCCCTTGTCACCCGAAAGATATTCACTGGCCCAGGAAAGCGCGTGCAACAGCACCAGTAATTCGTGCGCTGTGACGTCCGCCCGGAGGTCCCCCGAAGCTTTCGCCCTTTCCACCAGGTGGGACACACCCTCCCGCATCGCGTGGCACGAGGCGTACAGCGGAGAGGTTTCGTCGTTGAGGACGTCGACCATCAGTTCGGGGAGCCCGCGATACCGCGCCGACTGTTCACCCATCCCGGCGAGCCAGGCCTTCAGCGCACCCAGCGGCTCCGGCGAGCCCAGTAGTTCGCGGGCCGCCGCCGCCTGCGCGTCGAACCCCTCGCGGAGCACGGTCTCGACCAAGGCCTCCCGGGTCGGGAAGTGCCGGTAGAGCGTCCCGATGCCGACGCCGGCCTGGCGGGCGATCTCTTCCAGCGACGCCTCGACCCCGTTCGCGGCGAAGGCGCGCCTCGCTTCTTCGAGGAGGCGCTCGTAGTTACGCCGGGCGTCCGCGCGCAGCGGTTTCTTCACGGTGTCCATCGCACTCCCGAGCCTAGCCTCGACAAATCGGAGGCAGCCTCCGTATAGTCCTGAAGGTAACCGGAGGCTCCCTCAGTTTAGCTGGAGAGACAAGAATGAACCTGATCGAAGAGACACGGGACCGCCTCGGGCCGGTCGGCGTCTGGTTGCCGCTGGGCATGGTCCAGCCACCACCCGACGAGGAGCGGCGCGCGACGCGACGACTGGAAGAGCTGGGCTACCGCACGGTGTGGGCAGGCGAAGGACCGGGGAACCGGGAACTGTTCGCGCACAGCGCGATCACGCTCTCCTCGACCGAACGAGTGGTGATCGGCACCGGCATCGCCAACATCTGGTCACGGCCCGCGTACACCACCCAGGCAGGCGGCCGGACACTCGCTCACGCCTTCCCCGGCCGGTTCGTGCTCGGGGTCGGCATCGGCCACGCCCACCAGGCGGCGAAGACGGGTTCGGCTTACCGGCCGCTCGAACAGACCCGTGAGTACCTCGCGAAGATGGACGAGGCCGCGGCCGAATTCCCTTCGCCGGTACCGTTTCCGCGCGTCCTCGCCGCCGTCGGCCCCAAGATGCTGGAACTCGCGCGGGACGCGGCGGACGGCGCGCATCCGTTCGCCCAGCCCTTCGAGCACACGCCGTACTCCCGCGAGATCCTCGGACCGGACAAGCTGCTCATTCCGACCCATTCGGTACTGCTCGGCGACCGGGAGCAGGCGCGGGCGAGCGTCGCGAACGACATCGCGCTGATGAAGCAGTACGACGTCCCGCATTACTTCAAGGGCTGGAAGCGGCTGGGCTACACCGACGCGGACATCGACGGCGTCAGCGACCGCCTCGTGGACGGACTGGTCGCCTGGGGTGACGAGGAGAAGATCGCGCGGCGGATCAAGGAACTCGTCGACGCCGGCGCGGACACCGTGCTCGTCAGCCCGGCCGGCTACGAACTCGAGGCACTGATGACGCAGCTCGAGCGGCTCGCCCCTGCCTTGACTGCGGTGACCCGATGAGCGTCGGTATCTGGACCTTTTCCTTCGACGGCAAGAAAATCGGCGAAGTCCGCGACGCCGCCTCCGAGGTCGAAGAACTGGGATTCGACACGCTGTGGTTCGGGGAATACCTGGGCCGGGAGGCGTTCACGCAAGCGGGTCTGCTGCTGGCCGCGACGTCCCGGCTGAACATCGCCACCGGCATCGCGCGCTTCGGCCACCGGGCGCCGATCGCCGCCGCGGCCGCCGAACGGACCCTCGGCGAGGCATATCCCGGGCGGTTCATCCTCGGACTCGGCGGGCATCTGCCCGGCGCGAAACCGCTGGAGGCGATGCGCGGCTACCTCGACGGGATGGACGAGGCGGAACTGTCCACACCGGACTCCCCGCGCCGCCGCGTGCTGGCCGCGCTGGGACCGAAGATGCTGGAGCTGGCGGCGGAACGCGCCGACGGGGCGCATCCGTACTTCGTCCCGGTCGAGCACACCGCCCGGGCACGGAAGATCATGGGCCCGTCGGCTTTCCTGGCCGTCGAGCAGGCCGTCGTCCTCGGCTCGGACCGGGAACCCGCCCGGCGGCACGTGTCGACGTACCTGGAGCTGGCGGCCCACCACCGGGCGAACCTGCGCCGGTTCGGGTTCACCGAACAGGATTACGGATCGGATCGGCTGGTCGACGCGTTGGTCGCCGTCGGGGAGGACGAGATCCACGACCGCGTGCGGGCGCATCTGGACGCGGGCGCGGACCACGTCTGCCTGCAGGTACTGACCGAGGACGACCGGATCCCGCTGGCGGACTGGCGACGATTGTCGGTGGTCGCCGGTAGCGTGCGGAAACGTGACGTCACCGGCTGAACTCGCCTTCGACAAGGCGCACGAACTGATCGACGCGCGGGATCTCGACGGGCTCGCGCGGCTGATCGGCGACCTGCCCACCCTGGTCCACGCGCACGGGAAGAATGGAAACGATCTGCTCGGCATGGCCACCGCGACCCGCGACGAGCGGCTGTGCCGGATCCTGCTGGAGCACGGTGCCGATCCCGCGTCGGCGAACGTGCACGGCTGGACGGCGCTGCACCAGGCCGGGTACGTCGGGCTGCCGCCGCTGGTCACGATGCTGCTCGACGCGGGCGCCCCGGTCGACGTGCCCGCCCGCGGCGACGGCGGGACACCCCTGGTCGTCGCGTTGTTCTGGGGCCACCGCGAGGCCGCCGAAGTGCTGGCGGCGCGCGAGGTGTCCCCCGGCAACCTGCGGGTGGCGGCGGGGCTCGGCCGGGCCGATCTGCTCGACTCCCTGATCGCGCCGGACGGGACGCTCGCCCCGGCGGCGGGCGCGCATCGCGAGTTCTACCGGCCGCACAGCGGTTTCCCGGAATGGCGGCCGAGTGACGAGCCGGCCGAGATCGTCGACGAGGCGCTTTCCTGGGCCGCGCGGAACGACCGGTCCGACGCGGTACGAACGCTGGTGGCGCGCGGTGCCGACGTGGACGCCGACGTCTATCGGGGGACCGCGCTGACGTGGGCCGCGGCGCAGGGGAAAGCCGAGGTGATCGGGACTTTGGCGGAACTCGGCGCGTCGGTGAACCATCGGGGGACGTTCGGCGGGCTTTCCCATGGCGAGGGTGTCACGGCGCTGCATTTGGCCGTGCAGGGCGGGCACGTGGACGCGGTCCGGGCGTTGCTGGCGGTGGGGGCGGATCCCTCGCTTGAGGATTCGCTGTACTCGTCGTCGGCCTTGGGGTGGGCTGAGCACTTCGGGCAGACGGAGATCTTGTCGGTGCTGCGATCCGCCTGAGCGCGCGCCATGAAAGGTCCTTTCCTTGCAAAATTTGCCAGGAAAGGACCTTTCATAGCATCCCGGCAACTCCACCCGCGCCTTGTCCCGATCCTGACGACGCGTGGCCCTCCCGAGCCTCGCCGAAGTACGACGCTCACCGAACACTGAACCCATGCGAGCGATCAGCCAAAACCGCCTGGGCGGCCCCGAAGTCCTCGAACTCGTCGACGTCGAGAGGCCCACGCCAGGCCCGACTCAGATCCTGGTCCGGGTGCACGCCGCGGGCGTCAACCCGGTGGACTGGAAAACCCGCGAGACCGGCGGGATCGGCCCGATGGGCGATCCGCCGTTCATCCTCGGCTGGGACGTCTCCGGCGTGGTCGAGGAGGTCGGCGCGGGCGCGTCCCTGTTCTCCCCCGGCGACGAGGTCTTCGGTATGCCGTCATTCCCGTTCCAGGCGGGGGCCTACGCCGAGTACGTGGCCGCGCCGAGCCGCCACTTCGCGCGCAAACCGTCCACTTTGGATCACGTGCACGCGGCGGCGGTCCCGCTCGCCGGGCTCACCGTCTGGCAGAGCCTCGTCGAGACGGCCGAAATCCAGCCAGGGCAACGAGTTCTGATCCACGCGGCGGCCGGCGGGGTGGGACATCTCGCGGTCCAGATCGCCAAGGCGCGCGGCGCGTACGTGATCGGCACAGCCAGCGCCGCCAAGCACGACTTCCTTCGCGGCCTCGGCGCGGACGAACTCGTCGACTATCGCACCGCGGACTTCGCCGAGGAGGTCCGCGACGTCGACGTCGTCCTCGACACGATCGGCATGGAGTACGGACCGCGGTCGCTCAAGACCCTGCGCCGCGGCGGCAGGCTGATCCAGCTGACCCGCACCAACGACGAGCGGCTGCCCGAACTGGCCGCCGCCGCGGGTGTCGCCTGCGGGTTCACGCTCGCCGAGCCGGATCGCACCGGTCTGCTGGCACTGACGGAACTGGTCGAAAGCGGACGGCTCAAGCCCACCATCGACACCGTGTTCCCACTGGCAGAGGCGGCGAAGGCGCAGGAACTCGTAGCCGCGGGGCGGACCACGGGCAAGGTCGTACTCGCCGTCGCCGAGTAGAACCGGTGGACAAACGGAGTCTGCAGTCCGTATCTTCGGAGGCGGACTACAGACTCCGTTTCGTCTGACTGGGAGGACCCATGACCACACCCCGCGACGTCTTCGACGAGCTTTCCGAACTCGTCACCACCCGACGGTGGGACGAACTGTTCGAGCTCTACGCGGAAGACGCCGTCGTCGAGAATCCACAGCGCCCGCCCGTGCCGTCCCGGTTCGAAGGTCGCGAGACGCTGCGGAAGCTCTTCTCCGGAGGATTCAACGTCCGCATGAACCGGGCGGATGTCCTGATTCACGGGACAACCGACCCAGAGGTGATCATCGCCGAGTATCGCAACGTCGGCGAGGCGCTCGACACCGGAAAGTCCTTCGACATCGCCAATATCCAGGTCCTCCGGGTACGCGACGGACTCATCGCGCACTCCCGCGACTACCACGACTACCTGCGCCTGACCGTGGCACGCGACGGCCTCGAAGAACTCGCCAAGAGCTACGAAACGGCGGAGCGAGAGATCACGCCGGTCCCGCCCCGGCCCGGATCGTCAGCGGATCCGAAGAGCCCGCGCGGCGTCTTCGAGCGGCTCGTCTACGGCGTCGCGGACGGCGCGTGGGGTGAATTGTCCGAGCTCTACGCCGAGGAAACCCATGTGACACATCCCTTCCTGCCAGGCGCGAAGACGCTGAGGAGCAGGGCGGATCTGCACGAGCATTTCAAGTTCGGCGAGGAGGGCAAGGTCCGCTTCCGGGTACGGGATCTGGTGATCCACGAGACCCTCGATCCCGAAGTGGTGATCGGCGAGTTCGACTACCAGGGCACGGCGGGAGACAGCCCGGAGTTTCGCGTCTCCAACATCTTCGTGCTGCGCGTGCGCGACGGGCTGATCGTCGAATCACGTGACTACGCCGACCATCTCGCCATCGCGGCCGCCACCGGGCGCCTGAAAGAACTGTTCGCGCGCGTGCGGGCCGAAAGCTAGGCGGGCAGGTTGAATTCGCCGTCCCGGACGCCCTTCACGAAGGCGTCCCATTCCGCCGGGGTGAACACCAGGACGGTGCCGTCCGGATTCGAGGACTGGCGCATCGCGGTGTAGGTGACGCCGTCGGTGTGCGGCACGAAGGCGTACTCGACGCAGTCGTCGAGGTCGGCGCCTTCCGGCTCCGCCCGGATCCACTTCGCGTCGCTCATGTCCAGTTCGTGCCGGATGTGGGCCTTGTCGTCCACCGGCTGCTTACTCATGGTGCCCACAGTATCGCTTTCCGCTGCGCAAAACGAAGGGGCCCTTCACGATGAAGGGCCCCTTCGCGGTGACAACTAGGCGGTCTCGGTGATCGGCCGGTCCACCCACGACATCAGGTCGCGCAGCTTCTTGCCGGTCTCCTCGATCGGGTGCTGGTTGCCCTGCTCCTCGAGCTTGGTGAAGTTCGGCCGCCCGGCCTCGTCCTCGGCGACCCATTCGCGGGCGAAGGTGCCGTCCTGGATCTCACCGAGGATCTTCTTCATCTCTTCCTTGACCGCCGGCGAGATGACGCGCGGGCCGCGGGTCAGGTCGCCGTACTCGGCGGTGTCGGAGATCGAGTAACGCTGACGCGCGATGCCGCCCTCGTACATGAGGTCGACGATCAGCTTCAGCTCGTGCAGCACCTCGAAGTAGGCGATCTCCGGGGCGTAGCCGGCCTCGGTGAGCACCTCGAAACCGGTCTGCACCAGCGCGGAGGCGCCACCGCAGAGAACGGCCTGCTCGCCGAAGAGGTCGGTCTCGGTCTCCTCGGTGAAGGTCGTCTTGATGACACCCGCGCGGGCGCCACCGATGGCGGCCGCGTAGGACAGCGCGAGCGCCTGCGCGTTGCCGGAGGCGTCCTGCTCGACCGCGATGAGCGCCGGGACGCCCTTGCCGTCGACGAACTGGCGGCGGACCAGGTGGCCCGGGCCCTTCGGCGCGACCATGGCGACGTCCACGTTCGACGGCGGCTTGATCAGGTCGTAGCGGATGTTGAAGCCGTGGCCGAAGAACAGCGCGTCGCCGTCCTTGAGGTGCGGCTCGATGTCCTTCTCGTAGATGGCGCGCTGCTTGGTGTCCGGCGCGAGGATCATGATCAGGTCGGCTTCGGCGCTGGCCTCGGCCGGGGTGAGCACGCGGAGACCCTGCTCCTCGGCCTTGGCCCGCGACTTCGAGCCCTCGGGCAGGCCGATGCGGACGTCGACGCCGGAGTCGCGCAGGCTGAGCGAGTGCGCGTGGCCCTGGCTGCCGTAGCCGATCACGGCGACCTTGCGACCCTGGATGATCGAAAGGTCCGCGTCGTCGTCGTAAAAGATTTCCACTGCCATGAGGGGTACTACTTCCTTTCCTGACTTACTGACTAAAGACTTTTAACGGGCGGAGGTGGCGGTGATGGACCGGGCGCCCCGGCCGACCGCGACCATTCCGGACTGGACCAGTTCGCGGATGCCATAGGGCTCCAGCATCCGCAGCAGGGCACCGATCTTGTCCGAAGTGCCGGTGGCTTCGACGGTGAGCGCCTCCGGGGACACATCCACCACTTTCGCGCGGAAGAGCTGAACTGTCTCGAGGACCTGGCTGCGCACGGTGTTGTCGGCCCGGACCTTGACGAGCAGCAGTTCGCGCTGCACGGCTGTGGACTTTTCCAATTCCACGATCTTGATGACGTTGACCAGCTTGTTGAGCTGTTTGGTCACCTGTTCGAGCGGTAGCTCCTCAACGGCGACCACGATCGTCATCCGGGACACCTCGGGGTTCTCCGTGGGCCCGACGGCGAGGGATTCGATGTTGAAACCGCGCCGGGAGAACAGTCCGGAAACCCGCGCGAGGACACCGGGCTTGTTCTCCACCAGAACGCTCAGGGTGTGCACGCTCATCGGGCGTCTCCTTCTGTGGCGGCGTTCAGCTCTGCCTCGGCGGCGACCTCGTCGTCGTCGAAGAGCGGGCGGATTCCGCGCACGGCCATGATTTCGTCGTTACCGGTGCCCGCGGCCACCATGGGCCACACTTGGGCATCCTTCCCCACCACGAAATCGATCACGACGGGGCGGTCGTTGATCTCCATGGCGCGCCGGATGGTGGCGTCGACGTCCTCTTTGGTCTCGCAGCGGAGCCCGGCGCAGCCGAGCGCCTCCGCGAGCAGGGTGAAGTCGGGGATGCGGTGCTTGTGGGTACCGAGATCGGTGTTGGAGTACCGCTCCGAGTAGAAGAGGTTCTGCCACTGGCGGACCATGCCCAGGTTGCCGTTGTTGATGACGGCGACCTTGATCGGCGCGCCTTCGATGGCGCAGGTGGCCAGTTCCTGGTTCGTCATCTGGAAGCAGCCGTCGCCGTCGATGGCCCAGACCTGCTTGTCCGGCATGCCGAACTTGGCGCCCATCGCGGCCGGGACGGCGAAGCCCATCGTGCCGAGGCCGCCGGAGTTGATCCAGGTGCGCGGGTTCTCGTACTTCACGAACTGCGCGGCCCACATCTGGTGCTGGCCGACGCCCGCGGTGTAGACCGCGTCCGGGCCGACGAGTTCGCCGATGCGCTGGATGACGTACTGCGGGGAAAGGGTTCCGTCCTCGGGCCATTCGTAACCGGCCGGGTAGTCGTCACGCCAAGCGCTCGCCTGCGTCCACCAGTCCTTCAGATCCGGCTTCGCGGACTTGTCGGTCTCGGCGCGGACGGCCTCGATCAGCTCGGTGATGATCTCCGCGCAGTCGCCGACGATCGGCACGTCCGCCTTGCGGTTCTTGGAGATCTCCGCCGGATCGATGTCGGCGTGGACGATGGCGGCGTCCGGGGCGAACGAGGACAGCTGCCCGGTGACGCGGTCGTCGAAGCGGGCGCCGAGGGCGATCAGCAGATCCGCCCGCTGCATCGCGGCGACGGCGGCGACCGAACCGTGCATCCCCGGCATGCCGAGGTGCTGCGGGTGCGAGTCGGGGAAGGCGCCGCGGGCCATCAGCGTGGTGACGACCGGGATCCCGGTCAGCTCGGCCAGTTCCATCAGCTGACGCGAGGCGTCGGCCTTGATCACGCCGCCGCCGACGTAGAGGACCGGGCGGCGCGACTTGCTGATCAGGCGGGCGGCCTCGCGGACCTGCTTGCCGTGCGGGCGCAGGGTGGGCCGGTAACCCGGCAGCCGCATCTCCGTCGGCCAGGAGAAGGAGGTCATCTCCTGCAGGACGTCCTTGGGGATGTCCACCAGGACCGGGCCGGGGCGGCCGGTCGAGGCGAGGTGGAAGGCCTCCGCGATGGTGCGCGGGATGTCGATCGGATCGGTGACCAGGAAGTTGTGCTTGGTGATGGGCATCGTGATGCCGCAGATGTCGGCTTCCTGGAAGGCGTCCGTGCCGATCAGCGCGCGGGACTGCTGGCCGGTGATGGCGACCACCGGGACCGAGTCCATGTTCGCGTCGGCCAGCGGGGTGACCAGGTTGGTCGCGCCGGGACCCGACGTGGCCATGCACACCCCGACCTTGCCGGTCGCCTGCGCGTATCCGGTGGCGGCGTGGCCGGCGCCCTGCTCGTGCCGGACCAGGACGTGGCGGACCTTCGTCGAGTCGAGCAACGGGTCGTACGCCGGGAGAATGGTGCCGCCGGGAATACCGAACACGACTTCCGCGCCCACCGCCTCGAGCGAGCGGACGAGCGACTGCGCGCCCGTGACCCGCACCGGGGTCCCGGCGGGCGGCGCCGGCTTGGGTCGGGCTCCGGCGGTACCGGAGTTCGCATCAGCTCGCGAGGTGGCACTAGTCATCGCTTGTATGCCTCGTCTTGTCTAGTCACTCGTTCGGGTATTCATTGGCTGGTTCGGCACTGAAACTCTATCCAGGCAACAAAAAACCCCCGCCGACCGGAGTGGTCGCACGAGGGTCGCGCGTCGACGCAGCGGAGACTTCCCTAAGCGTCGACGCGCTTGGGAAGTACGAGGCCGGTCTGCGTTGTCACGAGAGTGAAGCTAGCCGGTCGCCGTCAAGAGTGTCAACTCTGCGGGACGGCGATTCCGCATGCTGGACACCTTCGGGGCCTGGCGCGACCCGCGTTCGAGGCCAGGAAGGCGGCGGTGCACCATCTTTGACGTGGCAGAAGAAAAGCAGCGGGAACAGGCGAACGAGGCCCGTAAGGCCGTCTTCAAAATCCCGAACACGGCATTGCTGGCGATCGCTTTCCTCGTCGTTTGTGTGACGCCTGTCGCGTTCGGCGACGTGCCCTATCTCCAGTGGCTCTACCTCTTCCCGATCGCGCTGGCGGTGTTCGTCATCCGGACCCGTACGACCGCGACGGCGAAGGGGCTGGAAGTCCGCACGATGTTCGGACGGCGGGAGCTGCCGTGGTCCGCCCTCAAGGGCCTCGCCATCACCGACAAGGCGAAGGTGCAGGCGGTGCTGCAGGACGAGACCAAGGTCGCCCTGCCCGCCGTGCGCACTCGCCATCTCCCGGTGATTTCGCTGGTCAGCGCGGGTCACATGGCCGACCCGTCCGGGCTCACCGACGACGTCGACACGGCCGGGACGACGGCTCCGGAAAAGGCCGAGGGCGCCGGGGAGTAGATTGGTAGGACCAGTTTGGCCACCGGCCCCTCCGGCCGCGCCCTGGTCCCACCCCGAACCTTGGAGTCAGCCGTGCCCCCACTCCGTTCCCGGACCACCACCCACGGCCGCAACGCGGCGGGCGCGCGCTCGCTGTGGCGCGCCACCGGGATGACCGACAGCGACTTCGGCAAGCCGATCGTCGCCATCGCGAACTCCTACACCCAGTTCGTGCCGGGGCACGTGCACCTCAAGGACCTCGGCGAGATCGTGGCCGGCGCGGTGAAGGAGGCGGGCGGCGTCGCCCGCGAGTTCCACACGATCGCCGTCGACGACGGAATCGCCATGGGGCACAGCGGAATGCTCTACTCGCTGCCCTCTCGCGAGATCATCGCCGACTCCGTCGAATACATGGTGAACGCGCACCAGGCCGACGCGCTGGTCTGCATCTCCAACTGCGACAAGATCACCCCGGGCATGCTGAACGCGGCCATGCGGCTGAACATCCCGGTGGTGTTCGTCTCCGGCGGCCCGATGGAGGCCGGGAAGGCCGTGGTCGTCGGCGGGGTCGCGCAGGCGCCCACCGACCTGATCACCGCGATCGCCGCGTCGGCCAGCAGCGAGGTCGACGACGACGGTCTGTCCATTGTGGAGCGCTCCGCCTGCCCGACCTGCGGTTCGTGTTCGGGCATGTTCACCGCGAACTCGATGAACTGCCTGACCGAGGCGCTCGGCCTCTCCCTGCCGGGCAACGGCTCCACCCTCGCGACGCACGCCGCCCGAAAGGCGCTGTTCGAGGACGCCGGGCGCACGGTCGTCGAACTGTGCAAGCGCTGGTACGAAAACGACGACGAGTCCGCGCTCCCGCGCTCGATCGCGTCGAAGAAGGCGTTCGAGAACGCGATGGCCCTCGACATGGCGATGGGTGGTTCGACCAACACGGTGCTGCACATCCTCGCCGCCGCGCAGGAGGGCGAGGTCGACTTCACCATCGACGACATCGACGCCATCGGCCGCCGGGTGCCGTGCCTGTCGAAGGTCGCGCCGAACTCGGACTACCACATGGAGGACGTCCACCGCGCCGGCGGCATCCCGGCCATCCTCGGCGAGCTGTACCGCGGCGGGCTGCTGAACACCGACGTCCACTCCGTGCACTCGCCGGATCTCGAATCCTGGCTGTCCACTTGGGACATCCGCGCGAAGGCGCCGTCGGAGCGGGCGATCGAGCTGTTCCACGCGGCACCCGGCGGCGTCCGGACCACGGAGGCGTTCTCCACCGGGAACCGATGGTCCTCTTTGGACACCGACGCCGAGAACGGCTGCATCCACGACGTCGAGCACGCCTACACCAAGGACGGCGGGCTCGCGATCCTGCGCGGGAACCTCGCCGAGAACGGCGCGGTCATCAAGTCCGCGGGCATCGACGAGGCACTCTGGCGTTTCGAAGGCCCGGCGCGGGTGCTGGAAAGCCAGGAGGAGGCGGTTTCGGCCATCCTCAAGAAGGAGATCCAGCCCGGTGAAGTGCTGGTGATCCGGTACGAGGGTCCGGCGGGCGGCCCGGGGATGCAGGAGATGCTGCACCCGACGGCGTTCCTCAAGGGCTCCGGCCTCGGCAAGAAGTGCGCGTTGATCACCGACGGCCGGTTCTCCGGTGGCTCGTCGGGCATCTCGGTCGGGCACATCTCCCCCGAAGCCGCCGCGGGCGGGACGATCGGCCTCGTCCAGAACGGCGACCGGATCCTGCTCGACGTCCACGAGCGCCGCCTCGAACTGCTCGTCGACGCGGACGTGCTCGCCGAGCGGCGGGCGAAGATGGAGGCGAGCGAGCGGCCGTGGCAGCCGGTCTCGCGGGACCGGCCGGTCACCGCCGCGCTGCGGGCCTACGCGCGGATGGCGACTTCCGCCGACACCGGCGCCGTGCGCGACCCGAACAAGTAAGCCCGGGCGGAACGAGACGCATTTAGTCCTCTAAATGCGTCTCGTTTCGCGGGGTCAGCGGCACAGGACGATCACCACGACCGAAGCGGCCGCGGCCAGCAGGAGGCCGATCAGGCCGAACGGAAGCGGCCGCTTCCGCCACGGGGTGTTGACGTCCAGCGCGATCCGCCCGGCCCCCGCGAGCAGGACGGTCAGCGACGCGGCGCCCAGCAGGAGTTCGAACTCGAAGCCCTGCCCGTCCCGCTGGAAGAACCCGCCGCCGAACTTCACGTACACGATGTTCGCGCAGACCCCGAGCAGCGCGGCGGCACCGATCGGGGTGAACAGGCCGACCAGGACGAGCGCGCCGCCGAGCACCTCGCTGATGCCGGTGATCCACGAAAGCAGCGTGGTCTGGCTGGTGTAGCCGAAGTTGCCGAGCACCCTCGCGAAGCCGCCGACCCCGGGCCCGCCGAAGGCACCGAAGAGGTGCTGGAGCCCGTGCGCGCCCATGGTCACGCCGAGCACGACCCGCAGGACGAGCAGACCGAGATCGATCCCGCCCCTGGTCTCCACCGGGTTCGGGCCGCCGTCGGGTTCGGCCACGTCCGAGATCACGCTGGTCTGGTAGTCATCGCTCACGCGCGAAGAGTAGGGGAAACAGGCGCCTCAGGCGACTGACCCGCCACCGATTCACTGCGCCGGATCAAAACAGGGCCGGATCAAAACAGGGTCGCGGGCTCGACCGGTTCGGGTTCGGGCAGCGGGTCGAGACCGGGTACCAGGGCGCGGACGTCGTCGTGGAACCGGCGGGCGAGCGCCAGCGCGTCGTCGTTGTCGGGGGTGTGCACGAAGACCGTCGGCGAGCGGCCCGCGCGCAGCCACTCGGCGACCACCTCGGTCCACGGTTCCCACCCTTGCACGGTCTCCTCGGTCGAGTCCCGGCCGAGGTAGCGGACGATCGGCCGGTCGGTCAGCGCCCGCGTCCGCCGCGGCAGCCGGGGTTTCTTGGTCCAGGTCTCCCGCTCGATCTCGCTGGTCGGCGGGCGCTGGAAGAAGACCGTGGTATCGAACGGCACCCACTCGGTGCTCACGTCGGTGAGGGTCCTCTCCAGCACCGAAGTCGACTGGGCGTCGGTGTAGAAGCCGGGATGGCGCACCTCCACGGCGCGCCGGAGGCCGGCGGGGAGGCGGCGCTGGAAGCGGCCGAGGGTCTCGACGTCCGACGGGCCGAAGGAGGCGGGCAACTGCGTCCACAGGATGGCCCGATCGCCGAGGGGTTCGATCGCGTCCAGGAACGCCCGCATCTCGGTCTCGACGCCGGTGAGCCGCCGCTCGTGCGTGACGACCTTGGGCAGCTTGACCAAGAACCGGAAGCCGGGATCGGTCTGCCGCGCCCACGTCGCGACGGTGTCCCGGGCGGGGGTCGCGTAGAAGGTTGTGTTGCCCTCGACCGCGTCGCACCAACCGGCGTAGGCCCGCAGCCGCTCCCCCGCCGCCGTCGATCGCGGCACGAACCGCCCGGCCCACGCCTTGTGCGCCCACATCGCACAGCCGACATGAAGATTCGCCACGCTGCTCAGTATTCGCCGTGGACTAGGTTCTTCGGCAGCTCCCCGCCCAGATAGTGGCTCAGTTCGCGGGCCACCACCGCGTAGGCGCGCTGCCGCACCCCGCTCACCGCGCCCCCGACGTGCGGGGTCAGCAGCAGCCCCGGCACGTCCCAGAGCGGGTGCCCGTCGGGCAGCGGCTCGGGATCGGTGACGTCGAGAGCGGCGCGGAGGCGGCCCGAAGCCAGTTCGGCGACGAGCGCGTCGGTGCGCACGACCGGCCCCCGCGAGACGTTGACGAGGATCGCCCCGTCCGGCATCGCGGCGAGGAACTCCGCGTCGACCAGGCCGCGGGTGTGCTGCGTGAGCGGCACCATCAGGACGGTGGCGTCGTGTTCGGGCAGCAGCTGGGGAAGTTCACCGACGGCGTGCACACCCTCGCGGGAGGTCGCGCCGACCATCGTGCAGCGCACGTCGAACGTCTCCAGCCGTCGACGCAGCTGCCTGCCGAGGTCACCGGCACCGACGATGAGCACCCGCTTGCCCTGCAACGTGTCGGTGGTCCGGCGTTCCCACCGCTTCTGCCGCTGGCCGTCGGCGAAATCGTGGAGGCCGCGGTACATCGCCAGCAGGACCGCGACGACCCATTCGGCCGAGCTTCCACCGTGCGCGCCGCGGCAGGTCGAAAGCAGGACGCCGTCCGGCACGTTGCCGATCCAGTCCTCGGCTCCCGCCACCAGCAGCTGCACGAGTTTGACGTTCGGCAGTTCGCGCCACATCGCCTCGGTCGGCTGTCCACCGGTCACGAGGACTTCGGCCTCGGCGGCTTCGGCGGGAACCGGCTCTCCCTGTCGGTACACCACCGGACGCACGCCTTCGATCTCCGAAAGCGCGGTCACACCCTCTTCGTCGGGCACCAGCACGGTAACGGTCATGATCGCCACGGTATCCACTACCGCTTACCCCTGGCTCACGCATGCCCACCTAGGCTGGTCCGGTGCGTACCCGGTACCGGCGGAAATGGACTTCGCCGCTGGCTCTGCTGGCCTGCGGCGCACTCGTGCTCTCCGGCTGCGCCAAATTCGACGACACGGCGGCCAGGCAGACCTTCACGCCGGTGAATCCGCCGTCCCCCGAGTCCCCGCCGCAGGCCGGGCCAGGTGGCGACGCCGGCGACTCCGGTCCCGGCCGCGGCAGCGGACCGAATCAGACGCCCACCCCGGTTCCGCCGCCGCAGGGCTGCAAGGACTTCGACAAGATGGTGCTCGCGACCTGCCTGGACACCGCCGCTGCCGTCGCCGCGATCCCCGGCGACGGCAGCGCGCCCAGCGCGCTCGCGGGCGAACGCAAGAGCGGCCGCATCCTGCTCGCCGCCGCCGGTAAGGACCCGGCCGCCTGGGCCACCATCCCGGTGGACGGTTCCGGCGACGGCGGCCTCACCTCACTCGCCCTGTCACCCGGTTTCGCGGAAGACCAGCTCGTCTTCGCCTACATCACCACCCCGACCGACAACCGGGTCGTGCGGCTGGCGAAGGGTCAGGCGCCGAAACCGGTGCTGACCGGCATTCCCAAGGGCGCCACCGGCAACCGCGGCGCGATCGGCACCGACGCCAAAGGCGCGCTCCTGGTCGCCACCGGTGACGCGGGCAACGCCAGGCTCGCGGCCGATCCGGCGTCGCTGGCCGGGAAGGTGCTGCGGATCGACACCTCCGGCAAACCCGCGCCGGGCAATCCGACGGCCGGCTCCGCGGTCTTCGCGACCGGTGTGCACTCCCCCGGTGGCCTGTGCCGTGACCAGGCCGGTTCCCGCCTCTGGCTGACCGACAGGCTGGCGGACAAGGACGTCGTCTACCGGCTTCGCGCGGGTCAGCCGCTGACCACCCCGGCGTGGAGCTGGCCGGACAAGCCCGGTGTCGCGGGCTGCGCGGATTTCGTCGGCGCCGTCGGCTACCTGTACGTGACGACGTCGATCGCGGGGAACATGCAGAACCTTCCGGTCACCCCGGACGGCGCGGTGACCGGCAAACCGAGTGTGACCTTGGACGGCAAGACCGGGAAACCGCCGAAGACCTTCGGCCGGCTGTCCGCGATGAGCATGATCAACCCGCAGCTGGCCGTGGCCGGAACCGTCAACAAGGACGGCGGCACGCCGGTGTCGAGCGACGACCGCCTGATCCTCATCTCGCCGACGGTCGGTGGCGGCGGGGGCGGCAAGGACTGAACCACCCTGACCTCTTCCGCATTTAGAGGACTAAACGCGGAAGAGGTGGTCAGCGGCGGGTGCGGGTCTCGGCGCGCAGGACCCGGACGTCGAAGAAGGCGACCACCGCCGAGACGACGGCGGCGAGCAGGCCGAGGTGGCGGCCGAGGCCGGTCCCGATCTCGATCCCCGCCGCGGAGAAGATCCCCCGCTGGTCGGCGGTGAACTGCCAGTCGAGGGTGACCCAGCCGAGCAGCAGCAACAGCAGCGCGCCGATGGCCGCCATCAGCCAAAGATGCGGCAGGCCCGCGCGGCGGACGGCGTCGACGCGGCCGAACAGCACGACGGCGAGACCGGGCAGGAACAGCAGGAAGCACGGCGCCCAGGCGAGGAAACCCGCGTGCCACGCGTCCCGCGTGACATCGTCGGCAGGCAACGTCGTCAGCGCGTCCTCGATTTCCGGGCGCGCCGCGGTCAGGGTCGTCCACGGCAGGAACAAGGCCACCAGCGCGAGCAGCCCGGCCGCGAGGCCGAGCCACTCACGCCAGGTGACCTTTTTCAGTGCGAGCTCAGGCACCGACTCGCTCGACGATCAGTTCGCGCACGCGCTTGGCGTCGGCCTGTCCCTTGGTGGCCTTCATGACCGCGCCGACGATCGCCCCGGCCGCAGCCACCTTGCCGCCGCGGATCTTCTCGGCGATGTCCGGCTGCGCGGCCAGCGCCTCGTCGACCGCCGCGATGAGCGCGGAGTCGTCGGAGACGACCTTCAGGCCGCGCTTCTCGACGACCTCGGACGGCGAACCCTCGCCGGCGAGTACGCCCTGCACGACCTCCTTGGCCAGCTTGTTGGTCAGCTCACCGGAGTTGACCAGCGCGATGACCTCGGCCAGCTGCGCCGGGGTGATCGCCAGCTCCGCCAGTTCGATCTCGCGGGAGTTGGCTTCCTGCGCCAGCGTGTTGACCCACCAGCTCCGGGCCTCGTCCGGGGTGGCGCCCGCCTCGACGGTCGCGGTGACCAGGTCGACCGCGCCGACGTTGAGCAGGTCGCGCAGCGCCTCGTCGGTCAGGTTCCACTCGCGCTGGATGCGCTTGCGGCGCTCCGACGGCATCTCCGGCAGCGTCTTGCGCAGTTCCTCGACCCATTCGCGCGACGGCGCGATCGGCACCAGGTCGGGCTCCGGGAAGTACCGGTAGTCCTCGGCGGTCTCCTTGGTGCGGCCGGGCGACGTGGTGCCGTCGGCCTCCTGGAAATGCCGCGTCTCCTGCTTGATCGAGCCGCCCTCGGCGAGGATCGCCGCCTGGCGGGTCATCTCGTAGCGCACGGCGCGCTCGACGCTGCGCAGCGAGTTGACGTTCTTGGTCTCGGTCCGTGTGCCGAACTCGGTCGCGTCCTTGGCCATCAGCGAAACGTTCGCGTCGCAGCGCAGGGAACCCTGGTCCATGCGGACGTCGGAGACGTCGAGTGCCTGCAGCAGATCCCGCAGCGCGCTCACGTACGCCCGCGCGACCTCGGGAGCGCGCTCACCGGTGTGCTCGATCGTCTTGGTGACGATCTCGATCAGCGGCACGCCGGCCCGGTTGTAGTCGAGCAGCGAGTGCTCGGCACCGTGGATCCGGCCGGTGGCACCGCCGACGTGCAGCGACTTGCCGGTGTCCTCCTCCATGTGCGCGCGCTCGATCTCCACGCGCACGACCTCGCCGTCGTCCAGCGTGACGTCGAGGTAGCCGTTGAAGGCGATCGGCTCGTCGTACTGCGAGGTCTGGAAGTTCTTCGGCATGTCCGGATAGAAGTAGTTCTTCCGGGCGAAGCGGCACCATTCCGCGATCTCGCAGTTGAGCGCGAGGCCGATCCGGATCGCGCCCTCGACCGCCTTTCCGTTCAGTGCGGGCAGCGCACCGGGCAGGCCGAGGCAGGTCGGGCACACTTTGGTGTTGGGCTCGCCGCCGAACTCGTTGGCGCAGCCGCAGAACATCTTGGTGTTGGTGTTCAGCTCGACGTGCACCTCGAGGCCCAGCACCGGGTCGAACCGCTCGATGACGTCGGCGTAGTCCATCAACTCAACCACGGCGGTCACTTCTTTCCTCCCAGCTCCGGAACCTCGTGCACCAGCGAGCCACCGTTGGCGGCGTCACGCGCGACCTCGTAGGCGGCGCCGACGCGGTACAGCCTGTCGTCGGCCATCGCCGGGGCCATGATCTGCAGGCCGACCGGCAGGCCGTCCTCGTGCGACAGTCCACTCGGGACGCTCATGGCGGCGTTGCCCGCGAGGTTCGACGGGATGGTGCACAGGTCCGCCAGGTACATCGCCATCGGGTCGTCGACCCGCTCACCGATCTTGAACGCGGTGGTCGGCGTGGTCGGCGAGACCAGCACGTCCACCTTTTCGTAGGCGGCTTCGAAGTCCCGCGTGATGAGCGTGCGGACCTTCTGCGCCGAGCCGTAGTAGGCGTCGTAGTAGCCGGAGGACAGCGCGTACGTGCCGAGCATGATGCGGCGCTTCACCTCGGGGCCGAAGCCCTTCTCGCGGGTGAGCGACATGACCTCTTCGGCGCTGTGCGCGCCGTCGTCGGACACGCGCAGGCCGTAGCGCATGGCGTCGAACCGCGCGAGGTTCGACGAGCACTCGCTCGGCGCGATCAGGTAGTACGCGGGCAGCGCGTAGGTGAAGTTCGGGCACGAGACCTCGACGACCTCGGCACCGAGCGAGCGCAGCTGCTCGACCGCGGCCTCGAAGGACCGCAGCACGCCGGGCTGGTAGCCGTCACCGGCGAATTCCTTCACCACGCCGACGCGGACGCCCTTGAGGTCACCGGTCAGGCCCTGGCGGGCCGCGGCGACGACCGGCGGGACCGGCGCGTCGATCGAGGTCGAGTCCATCGGGTCGTATCCGGCGATGACCTCGTGCAGCAGGGCGGCGTCGAGCACCGTCCGCGCGCAGGGACCGGCCTGGTCCAGCGACGACGAGAAGGCGACGAGACCGTAGCGGGAGACACCGCCGTACGTCGGCTTCACGCCGACGGTGCCGGTGACCGCGCCGGGCTGGCGGATCGAGCCGCCGGTGTCGGTGCCGATCGCGATCGCGGCCTCGAACGCCGCGATGGCCGCCGAGGAGCCACCGCCGGAACCGCCCGGGATGCGGGCGTGGTCCCACGGGTTGTGCGTCGGGCCGAACGCGGAGTTCTCCGTGGAGGAGCCCATCGCGAACTCGTCCATGTTGGTCTTGCCGAGCACCACGACCCCGGCCTCGCGCAGCTTGCGCGTCACGGTGGCGTCGTACGGCGGGATCCAGTTCTCCAGGGTCTTCGAACCGACCGTGGTCGGGATGCCCTTGGTGGTCAGCACGTCCTTGAGCGCCAGCGGGACACCGGCGAGCGGCGACTTCGGCGCCTTGCCCTCGGCGACGTCGGCGTCCACCGCGCGGGCCGCGTCGAGCGCGCCCTCGGCGTCGACGTGCAGGAACGCGTGGATGTGGTCGTCGACCTCGGCGATCCGGTCCAGGTGGGCCTTGGCGACCTCGACGGCCGAGACCTCACGGGACTGGATCTTGTCCGCCAGCTCGGCGGCGGTCAGTTTGATGAGTTCGGTCACTGTTCTTCTCCCAGAATCCGCGGCACCCGGAAACGACCCTCTTCGGCGGCCGGCGCACCGGCCAATGCCTGCTGCTGGGTCAGCCCCTGTCGGACGACGTCGTCACGGAAGACGTTGGTCAGCGGCACGGCGTGCGACGTGGGCGGGACATCCTCGCCTGCGACCTCGCTCACCTTGGCCACCGAGTCCAGGATCTGGTCGAGCTGGCCTGCGAAGACGTCCAGCTCCTCCTCGGTGACGGCAAGCCTGGCCAGCTTGGCGAGGTGTGCGACCTCGTCGCGGGAAATGTTGGGCACGCGGGTGACTCCCGGGGTGTGCTGTGCGGGTTCTGTCGGAAGCTGCAAGTCTATGGTGGCGGCGTCGGCAGACTCGACTGGGTTATGCCGCGGCCCGCACTCCTGCTCGGGGTAGGGCACTTCAGGTAAGGAGTGCCTGGTTCGTTATCCCGAAGACCGGATGGCAGGCACCATTACATCGTCGGAGTCTGTCACAATCGGCGCCCGGCGTAGCGCGTTCCACGGCGAGGCTGGAACGCCTGAGGCGAGAGGGGCGCGTGTGTCGTTCCTGATCCGGGTCCAACTACCGGACACCCCGGGGACCCTCGGTGCGGTCGCCACCGCGCTCGGCACCGTCGGAGCCGACATCCTGAGCGTGGACGTGGTCGAACGCGGCGGCGGTATCGCCGTCGACGACCTCGTCGTCGAAATCCCCTCCGGCAGGCTGCCGGACGCGCTGATCACCGCCGCCGAAAGCGTCGACGGTGTCGAAGTCGACGCCGTCCGCCCGTACGCCGGGGTCCTGGACACCCATCGCGAACTCGAACTGGTCGAGGAGATCGCCGCGAAGCCCGCCGCGGGGCTCGAGATCCTCGCCGAAGGCGTGCCGCGGATCATCCGGGCGGGCTGGGCCGTCGTCGTCGAACACGCCGAATCGGGCGCGATCCGGCTGGCGTCGTCCAACGCCGCGCCCGAGACGCCGATCACCGACCTGCCGTGGCTGCCGCTGGAACGCGCCACCATCCTCGACGCCGAGGAGGCGTGGATCCCGGAGACGTGGAAGGAACTGGGCACCGAACTGGCGGCCACGCCACTCGGGAAGCCCGGGAAGGCGCTGCTGGTCGCCCGGCCGGGCGGGCCGAACTTCCGTGCCGCCGAGGTGGCGCGCTTGGCGCACTTCGCGGGGATCGTCGCCGTCGTCCTGGACAGCTGACCTTCGCATTTCGTCCTCTGAATGCGGTACTTGCGTGTGCCATGAGTCAGGGCGGGCTCATGAGTCGAAGATCGCCTCGGCGCGGAGCTCGGGGACGACCTCGGCGATACGCACGTAGTCGACGTCCTTGTGGATCAGGACGGCCTTGTGCCGTACCGCGACCGCCGCGATGAGGCAATCCATCGAAGAACGAACCTTGTGGCCGTCCGCCCGGACAGCCCGAGAGATCTCCGCGGCACTCCGGAAGTCGATCGCGGGATCCACGCCTAGGTTCACGAAACCGGCAAGCGTCCTTTCGAGGCGAGGGAGCGCCTCGGCGTTCGCTCCCGCGAGCAGCTCCATCACGATGGGCTCAGAGGTGACGATCATCTTCGGCTGCGCGGCAAGCTCGACGACCAGATCCCGCGCACGCGTGGCCCGCTTGCGGAGGAAATCGATCCACACCGAGCTGTCGATGAGGCAGCGTTGCTCAGGAGGCATCGCGCCACTTACGGTCCGCGGGGTCATCGCGCATCTCGTCCAGATCCGCTTCCCAGCCGACACCTTCCAGCGCCAGGATGTCGGCGGTGGTGATCACCGGCGCCGCTTTCCGCAACGCGAAATCCACGGCGTCCTTCTTGGTCTTGAACCCATAGCGCTGCATTACGGCGGCGACCAGCTCGTCGTCTATGTCGATATTGGTCCGACTCATACACAAACCATACACCAACTAGGTGTATCGATTTAAAGTTCCAGGCCGTAGGCGATCAACGTGATGCCGGGGTGCGGCTCCCAGTCCCGCTCGGGCATCCGCACGAAACCGAGCCGCTCGTAGAGCCGGTGCGCCCGTTCCATCGTGAGCATGCTGCACAGCACCACCCGGTCCACGCCCACCTCCCGCGCCCGCTCGATGACCGCCCTGGTCAGCGCCTCGCCGATACCGCGTCCGGTGGCCGACGGGAGCACGCCGAGCATGCGGAACTCCAGTTCGCCTTCGCGGGACAGCTCGGCGAAGGGCGTCCCCGGCCGCACGATGGTGACCGTGCCGACCAGCGTGCCGTCGCCGTCCACCGCGACCAGCAGTTCGGCCAGCTCGGCGCGTCTGGCGGCGTCGACGAGTTCGGACGCGTAGCCGACGCCCTCCGCGAGAACCTGTTCCGCGGAGTACGCGGCCAGAGTGAGTTCCCCGACCACCTTCAGTTCGCCTGCGCGGGCGGGCCGGATCTCCAGGTCACTCACCACTTGTCTCCTCGTCGGTCGGCAGCGCGAGTTCGGCGGCGGCCTCGGGGCCGCGTTCCAGCAGCACCCGGAAGCCGTTCTCGTCGAGCACCGGCACCTTCAGCTGGACGGCCTTGTCGTACTTCGACCCCGGCGAGTCGCCGACGACGACGAACGCCGTCTTCTTCGACACTGAACCGGCCGCCTTCCCGCCACGGGCCATGATGTACTCCTTGGCCTCGTCACGGGAGTAGTCGTTCAGCGAACCGGTGACGACGATCGACAGCCCTTCGAGGTTGCGCGGGATGGACTCGTCGCGCTCCTCCTCCATCCGCACGCCCGCCGCGCGCCACTTCTCGATGATCTCGCGGTGCCACTCGACCTCGAACCATTCCTTCGCGGCTCGCACGATGGTCGGGCCGACCCCGTCGACACTGGCGAGCTCCTCCTCGGAGGCGTTCTCGATCCGTTCCAGCGAGCCGAATTCCCGCGCGAGCGCTTGCGCGGCCGTCGGGCCGACGTGCCGGATCGAGAGCCCGACGATGACCTTCCACAGTGGACGGTCCTTGACGGTTTCGAGGTTCTCCAGCAACTTGCGGCCGTTGGCCGACAGGTCCCCCGCCTTGGTGCGGAACAGCTCCACCTCGAGCAGCTTTTCCTCGTCCAGACCGAAGATGTCACCTTCGTCGTGCACCACACCGGCGTCCAGCAGGGCCACCGCGGCCTCGTACCCGAGCACCTCGATGTCGAAGACGTTCCGGCTCGCGAGGTGGAACAGCCGCTCCCGTCGCTGCGCCGGGCAGAACCGGGCGTTCGGGCAACGGATGTCGATGTCGCCCTCCTTCTGGTACGCCAGTTCGGTGTCACAGTTGGGGCAGCGCAACGGCATGACGAACTCGCGCTCTTCGCCGGTGCGGGCGTCGGCCACCGGGCCGAGCACCTCGGGGATGACGTCGCCCGCCTTGCGGATGACGACCTTGTCCCCGATCAGCACACCCTTGCGTTTGACCTCTTCCTGGTTGTGCAGCGTCGCCATCGCCACCGTGGACCCGGCCACCTTCACCGGCTCCATCACCGCGAACGGCGTGACCCGGCCGGTGCGGCCGACGTTGACCTGGATGTCCAGCAGGGTGGTGATCGCCTCTTCCGGCGGGTACTTGTAGGCGATCGCCCAGCGCGGCGCGCGCGAGGTCGTCCCGAGACGGCGCTGCAGCGCGACCTCGTCGACCTTGATGACGACACCGTCGATCTCGTGCTCGGCGTCGTGACGGTGTTCGCCCCAGTACTTGATGTGCTCCAGCAGTTCCTCGCCCGAACTCAGCACCTTGCTGTGCGGTGAGACCGGCAGGCCCCACGCGGCCAGCGCGTCGTACGCCTCGGACTGGCGCTTCGGTTCGAAGCCTTCGCGTTTCCCGAGCCCGTGGCAGATCAGCCGCAGATTCCGGGACTTCGTGATCTTCGGATCCTTCTGCCGCAACGATCCGGCCGCGGTGTTGCGCGGGTTCGCGTACGGGTCCTTGCCCGCCTCGACCATCTTCGCGTTGAGCGCCAGGAAGTCCTCGACGCGGAAGTACACCTCGCCGCGGACCTCGACCAGCGCCGGAACCGGGAATTCGTCAGTGCTCTTCAACCGCTCCGGGACCTGCTCCAGCGTGCGGACGTTGAGCGTGACGTCCTCGCCGGTACGACCGTCGCCCCTGGTCAGCGCGCGGGTGAGGCGGCCGTTCTCGTACAGCAGGTTGATCGCGAGCCCGTCGATCTTGAGCTCGGCGAGGTACTTCGTCGCGCCGATCTCCTTCTGGACGCGCTCGACCCAGGTCTCGAACTCCTCGGTGTCGAACACGTTGTCCAGGCTGAGCATGCGTTCGAGGTGGTCGTGGGCGACGAACTCGGTCGAGAACGTGCCGCCGACGTTCTGCGTCGGCGACTCCGGCGTCACCAGTCCCGGATACTCGTCCTCGATGGCCTGGAGTTCGGTGAGCAGCTCGTCGAACTGACCGTCGGACACGATGGGTGAGTCCAGCACGTAGTACCGGAACTGGTGCCCGCGGATCTCCTCGGCCAGTGCGCCGTGTCGTTCGCGGACCTCCGCCGGGACGTCGGTGACGTCCTGCGCGACGTCGGCCGTCTCGAGGTCTGAGGGGGTAAGTTCGCTGCTCACGGTAGGGAGCCTAGTCGGGGGTACCGACATTTCCCGGCGGCCACGAGCCGAGTCGGCCGACCAGTTCGCGGAGCTCCAGCAGGGTCAGTTGCCCGTCCCGCGCCTCGGTCACCAGCTCGACCCGGCCCAGCCGTTCGGCCGCGACGCGCTCACCCAGCGTGGCGTCCAGTGGCAGGAAGGTCATGGTCGTCCGCGTCTCCGGCCGGAGTTCCTCGATCAGCGGATGGAACACGGTCACGTCCACCCGTCCGGCTGATTCGTCCACCTTCGCGGTCACCCGGACGTCGGCGAGCGCGATCCGGGTCTCGCCGAGGTTGACGGTGACCTCACTCGGATCGGGTACCGGCGGCACGGAGTCGTGGTACTCCCAGATCGCGTCCTCCGGCGGCGCGGCGGCCTTCCACGCGTCGGTGTACGGGCGCAGTTCCGGATCCTCCTGGCCGGTGAGCACCAGCGAGTAGATCGCGCGGTGCCCACGATCGAGGGAGAAGTGCAGCCTCGGATGCAGTGCCTCGACGATGGTGCAGAGGTCGTGCTCCACGCGGCGCGGTTCACGATCGCCGAGCGCCGCGCTGACCTCCGGCAAGAGCTCGAACCACGCCTCCCAGAACTTCGCCGCCGCGGCCGCCGCGTCCTCGGGGACCGGCTGCTCCGGCCAGGCGGTGCGGGGGTCGGGAACGTCCTCGGACTTGCGGGAACGGCGGAACAAACGCATCGAAATCCTTGCTGGTCGGCTTCCCCGACACGCTACCGCGCCGGTCACCAGCCTTCAGGCGGTTCGACGAAAGCCTTGCCCGCCTCGCGGCTGAGCGTGAGCGCGCGGCGCATCCACTCGGGGGTCGCGCCCGCCAGGCCGCACGCCGGGGTCGGCACGACCTGTCCGGCGAGGATCTCGCGGGGGAAGCCGAGCCGGTCGACGAGTTTGAACACGGGGGTGACCAGGTCGCGCAACGTCACCGGAACGCCGGGATCGGTGGTGGGGACGAGCCCGAGCATCAACGTCGTGCCGTCGTCGAGCGCCTCACCGATTTCGTCGAGCTGTGTGGGCGAAGCGCCCTTCAACAAGGAGAAGTCGAAGGCGATCGCCTTCGCTCCCGCCGCGCGCAACAACGAGATCGGCGGTTTCGCGGCGCAGCAGTGCACCGCGACCGGCTGGCCGGTGATGCGCTCCGCCCCGGAAATCACCGTCGAGAGCAGGTTCCGGGCCTCCGGCGCGGGGACCGCGGGAACGGTGCCGTAGCCGGACACCGTCGGCAGATCGCCGCCGAGGACCTCGGGCAGCGACGGTTCGTCGAACTGGACCACCACCGGCGCGCCGAGGCGCGACTTCAGTTCGGCGACGTGCTCGGCCAGTCCGTCCAGCAGGGAAGCGGTGAAGTCGCGCAACGCGCCCCGGTCGGTGAGGATCCGGTGCCCGCGCGGGAGTTCGACGTTCGCGGCGAGCGTCCACGGTCCGGCGACCTGCGTCTTGAAGACCGGCGGCGCGGCACCCGCCTTCTCCCTCGCCTCTTGGACGGCGTCGAGGTCCCAGTTCATCAGATCGACGGCACGGCGGTGGTCGTGACCAGGGCGGCCGGCGACCCGGTAGCCGCTCGGCACCACCTCCACGGCGAGATCGACCAGCAGCGCCGCCGTCCGGCCGATGATGTCGGCACCGACGCCGCGGGCGGGAAGTTCGGGCAGACACGGGAATTCGGGCAGTTCGCCGAACACGATCGAAGCGGCCTCGACCGGATCGGTACCGGGCAGGGAACCGATCGCGGTGGCCGCGCCTACAGGCCAAGGTCGTTCGTTCACATCCGGATTCTCCCCTTGGTCGGACTCCGCGGGGCGGCGGGGCCGGGGAGGACACGGACATTCGCCGCAATTGCCGTCGACGGACCCGCGAGGGCGCCGAGCGCATTACGCTGACCTGCCATGACGAGCTCTCCACAGCCCGCCGGCTGGTATCCCGACCAGCAGAACCCCCGGTTCCACCGGTGGTGGGACGGGCAGGCCTGGACGGCCGACACGCGGCCGTCCCACGACGCCGAGATGATCGAGCTGGACATCGAAGGCGCGCACGACCCGAACAAGATCCGGGCGCAAGTGGCGAAGGGGACCCAAGGCCGGGGCGGTGCCGTCACCGGCGGCGGGACGCTGTTCTCCGAACCCGTGCTCGTGGTCAACCAGCGCGCCAAACTCATCGAGATGTCCAACGAGTTCGGGGTCTTCGACCAGAACGGCAACCGGCTCGGCGGGGTCGTGCAGGTCGGGCAGAGCACGTTGAAGAAGGCCATCCGGCTGCTCACGAACTACGACCAGTTCCTGACCCACCGCTTCGAAATCCGCGACGCGAACCACAGCACCGTGCTGAAGGTGACGCGACCGGCGAAGGTGTTCAAATCCCGCTTCCTGGTGACGAAGGCCGACGACTCGCCGATCGGGGAGATCGTGCAGGAGAACGTCTTCGGCAAGATCCGGCTGGGTTTCCTGGTCAACGGCCAGAAGGTCGGCGGGATCTTCGCGGAGAACTGGCGGGCGTGGAACTTCGTGATCAAGGACCACGCCGACGTCGAGATCGCGCGGATCACGAAGACCTGGGGCGGTTTCGTGAAGGCCGCGTTCACCACCGCCGACAACTACGTCGTCGAGATCCACCGGCCGCTGCGGGATCCGCTGGCTTCGATGGTGGTCGCTTCGGCGCTGACCATCGACACCGCGCTGAAGCAGGACGACAACTGACCTCTCCTGAGTGACACGGGTCTCACCCGCATAAGTGGACACTCGGCTTCCGGCGGCTCAAGGTGGAGGAACTGGGCGGCACGCTGGAGTGCGTCCGGGACGGAGGTCACCATGGAGCCGTTGCCAGAAGACGGCGAACGGGACTGGGCCGAGCCAGGCGTCTACACGGTCGCGCCGGGGGTTCACCGGATCCCGCTGCCTTTGCCGCACGACGCGTTGCGCGCGGTCAACGTCTACGTCGTCACCGACGGCACCCGCCTGGTCCTCGTCGACTCGGGCTGGGCGCTGGAGTCGGCACGCGAGCGGCTCTCGCGGGGGTTGAAGGCGCTCGGCGCGGACCTCGGCGACATCGACGAGTTCCTGATCACCCACGTCCATCGTGATCACTACACGCTGGCCGTGGAGCTGCGCCGTGAATTCGGCGGCAAGGTCGGGCTGGGGAAGCTGGAAGAGCCTTCGCTGGCGCGCTCCGGCGATCCGGACCGCTTCCCGATGGAGGCGCAGGTCGGCCTGCTCGAACGCTGTGGCGCGGGCCCCGTGGTCGAGGAACTCGCCAAGGCCTTCGGCGGCGTCCGGCACACCGAGGCGCATCTGTGGGAGCAGCCCGACGAATGGCTCACCCCCGGCAGGCGCACGATCGTGCCCGGCCGCGAGTTCGACATCGTGCACACGCCGGGCCACACGGCCGGGCACGTCGTCTTCGTCGACGACGAGGCGGGGCTGGTGTTCTCCGGCGACCACGTGCTGCCGCACATCACGCCGTCCATCGGATTCCAGCCGGTGCCGGTCGATCTGCCGCTGAGCGACTACCTCGACTCCCTGCGCCTGGTCCGCGAGATGCCGGACCGGCGCATGCTGCCGGCACACGGCCGGGTGACCGACAGCGTCCACGCCCGCGTGGACGAACTGCTGGAACACCACCGCGACCGGCTCGAGGTCATGGGTGCCGAGATCACCGCGGACGTCACGACGGCGTACGAGGTCGCGCTGCGGCTGGGCTGGACGCGCAAACTGCGCAAGCTCGGCGAGATGGACCCGTTCAACCAGATGCTCGCCGTCCTCGAGACCGGTTCGCATCTGGATCTGCTGGTGGCGCAAGGGAAACTCACCGCGACCGAGACCGAGGGCGTGCGACACTACGCCGCATGATCATCCGTCCAGCGCGCCGGGAGGATATCGCGGCGATCGTCGAGATGCTCGCCGACGACCAGATCGGCGCGACCCGCGATTCGACCGACGACCTCACGCCGTATCTCAAGGCCTTCGAGGAGATCGACGCCGATCCCGCGCAGCTGCTGATCGTCGCCGACGACGACGGGGAGGCCGTCGGCACGCTTCAGCTGTCGATCATTCCCGGCCTGGCGAGGAAGGGCGCGCTGCGCGGGCAGATCGAGGCTGTCCGGGTCCGGGCGAGCCATCGCGGCACCGGGCTCGGCGGTGAGCTGATGACGTGGGCGATCGACGAATCCCGGCGGCGGGGTTGCGCGCTCGTGCAGCTGACGTCGGACGTGAAACGCGAGGACGCGCACCGGTTCTACGAGCGGCTCGGTTTCGTGGCGAGCCACACCGGCTTCAAACTCAAGCTCTAGCGGGTCCCCGAGATCTTCGCGCTTCCCAGCACCAGGTCGCCTTCGGCGGCGTCAGGGCGGTACAGCACGACGACCTGGCCGGGCGCGACCCCGCGCAGCGGCTCACGAAGCTGGACGGTCACTTCGTCACCCGAAACCTCGGCGACGGCCTCGACGATCCCGCCGTGCGCGCGCACCTGGACGACGCATTCGGTCGGGCCGTCCAGCGGACGCTCACTCGGCCAGATCGGGCGGTCCGCCTCGATCACGTTCACGCCGAGATCCCGCGCCGAACCGACCTTCACCGTGCCCGAAACCGGCTCCAGCGAAAGCACGTAACGCGGCCGCCCGTCCGGCGCGGGCGCCTCGATGCCGAGTCCCTTGCGCTGGCCGACGGTGAACCCGTGCACGCCGGTGTGTTCACCGAGCACGGCGCCGGTCTCGGCGTCGACGAGCTGGCCGGGACGCTGGCCGAGCCGCTTCTCCAGGAAGCTCTTGGTGTCGCCGTCCGGGATGAAGCAGATGTCGTGGCTGTCCGGCTTGTTCGCCACCGACAGGCCGCGGCTCTCGGCCTCGGCACGGACGTCGGTCTTCCGCGAATCACCCAGCGGGAACAGCGAATGCCGCAGCTGCTCCGGGGTGAGCGAAGCCAGCACGTAGGACTGGTCCTTGCCGGAGTCGACGCTGCGCCTCAGCTCCGGCACACCGTCCACAAGGGACAGGCGGGCGTAGTGCCCGGTGGCGACGGCGTCGAAACCGAGCGCCATCGCCTTGTCCAGCAACGCCTCGAACTTGATCTTCTCGTTGCAGGTGACGCACGGGTTCGGCGTCCGGCCGGCGGCGTACTCGCCGACGAAGGTCTCGATGACCTCTTCGGTGAAGCGCTCGGCGAAGTCCCAGATGTAGAAGGGGATGCCGAGGATGTCCGCCGCGCGGCGCGCGTCACCCGAATCCTCGATCGTGCAGCACCCACGGGAACCGGTGCGCAGCGTGCCGGGCTTCGCCGACAGCGCCAGGTGCACGCCGACGACCTCGTGCCCGGCGTCCACGGCGCGCGCGGCGGCCACCGCCGAGTCCACTCCCCCGCTCATCGCGGCCAGTACGCGCATCTTCCTCACACCTCTTGCTTCTGCGTCTGCTTGCGCATTCCGGCCAGTCCCGCCTGCCTCGCCCGGTCGACGACGCCGGCGATCTCCCTCGAAACCGCTTCAACGTCTTCCACCGTCGAGGTATGCCCGAGCGAGAACCGCAGCGACCCGCGCGCGGCCGCCGGATCGGCACCCATGGCCAGCAGTACGTGACTCGGCTGCGCGACACCCGCCGTGCACGCCGATCCAGTGGAACATTCGATGCCCTTGGCGTCCAAGAGCATTAACAGGCTGTCACCGGCACAACCGGGGAAAGTGAAGTGGGCGTGCGTCGGGAGGCGCTCGCCCTCGCCGCCGTTGAGCACCACGTCCGGCACCTCGCGCCGGACGGCCTCGATCAGCTCGTCCCGCAGCTCGCCGACGCGCTTGGCGTACTCCTCACGACCTTCGACCGTGGCCTTGACCGCCGTCGCGAACGCGATCACCGCGGGCACGTCGAGCGTGCCCGAACGCACACTGCGTTCCTGGCCACCGCCGTGCAGAACCGGGACGCACGCGGTGTCGCGGCCGAGCAGCAGCGCGCCGACGCCGTACGGGCCGCCGAGCTTGTGCGCCGTCAGTGTCAACGCGGCGACCCCGCTCGCGGCGAAGTCGACCGGTACCGCGCCGACGGCCTGGACGGCGTCGGTGTGCAGTGGGATCTCGTGCTCCGCGCAGACGGCGGCGAGTTCGGCGATCGGGTTGACCGTGCCGACCTCGTTGTTCGCCCACATGACGGTGGCCAGCGCGACCGTCTCGGGGCTGTCGCCGATGGCGGCGCGCAGCGAGTCCGGGGACACCCGGCCCGCCTGGTCGGCCTCGACCCAGACCACCTCGGCGCCCGCGTGCTGTTCCAGCCACTCGACGGAATCGAGGACGGCGTGATGCTCGACGGCACTGCACAGCACCCGAAGGCGCTTCGGGTCTTCGCCGTGGCGGGCCCAGAAGATGCCCTTGACCGCGAGGTTGTCGCTCTCCGTGCCGCCACCGGTGAAGATCACCTCGGACGGCCGGGCGCCCAGCGCCTCCGCGATCACCTCGCGGGCCTCTTCGACCCGGCGACGGGCCCGGCGTCCCGAGGAATGCAGCGCGGAGGCGTTGCCAACAGTGGACAGCGCCTCGGACATCGCCGCTACGGCTTCGGGCAACATCGGGGTGGTCGCCGCGTGGTCGAGATAGGTCATCGCACCCACCAGGGTAGACCGCTCCGGGCCGTGACCAAGCCCACCCTCATCCGGCGGTGGCCTGGGTCATCCCTTCCGGCCACCGCCCGGTCAGCCGCACGCCCAGCAACGCGAGCCCGGTCAGCAGCACCGCGAGCACCAAGATCGCCACCGTAGGCTCCTTCGCCGAGGCGATCGAGGCGAGCAGGACACCGCCCAAACCAATGGTCAGCGCCGAGCCGACCCAGTCACCCAACTGCAGCGCAGAGGTGTTGAACCCGCGTTCGGCCTCGGGCGAGTAACGCAGGAGCAGGACCGAGATCGCGGGCATCGCGATCCCCATCCCGGCGCCGCCGACCGCCGACGCCACGAACGCCATCCAGCCGGGGAACGAGGGCAGCGGAACGAAGGCGAAAATCGCCAGACCGGTCGCCACCAGCGCGAACCCGGTCCGCAGGGACGCTTCACGGGACCAGTCGAGGAACCGGCCCTGCAGCATCGACCCCGCCGACCAGCCGAGCGCGGTCACCGTCAGCGGCAGACCCGCCAGCGCGGGGCTGTAGCCGTGGACTTCGCTCATCGTGAGCGGCAGGTAGGCCTCCATCCCCGCGTACGCGCCCGCGATCAGCCCGCGGGAGGCGATCACTGTCGGCAACCCCGGTCGCGACGTCAGCGTGCCCGCGGGGAGGAGTTTGCGGAGCGCGTACGCCAGCGCGAGCAGTCCGGCGGCCCCGTAGGCCAGCGCCGGCAGCGACGGATGCTGTGCCGCCCAGGTGAGCGCGGCGACGCCGAGGGCGGCGATCACCGCGGGCACCACCCCGGCGTGGTTCGCGGACGTGCCGGGCACGTGCCGGGGCAGCTTGCGCGTGACCACGACCAGCAGCGCGAGGCCGATCCCGGTCAGCGGGATCAACCCGAGGAACACCCAGCGCCAGCCGACGCTCACCGTCACCACTCCCGCGATCGATGGTCCGATCACCGCGGGCAGCACCCACGCGGCGGCGTTGGCGGCGTAGATCACCGGCCGTTCGCGGTCGCTGAAGGTGAGCGCGATCAGCAGGGACACCGAAACCAGCAGCAGCCCGGAACCGAACCCCTGCAAGGCGCGGCCCAGCAGAAGCAACGGCATGTCGTGCGAGAGCCCGGCGACCAGCAGCCCGACGGCGAACAGGCCGGTACCGGCGAGCAGCGCGGGCGCCGGGCCCTTGCGGTCGCCGAGGCGTCCGGAAAGGACGGTCGCGACGACGCTGGCGACCAGGAACGTGGTGAAGGGCCAGGCGTACAACGCGAGGCCGTCGAGATCGGCGACCATCGTCGGCATCGCGGTGGCGACACCCATGCTCTCGAACGCGATGAGCGTGACCATGAGGAGCAGCCCGATCGTGGTCACCCGGTGCTCCGGTGTCCAGAGCACACCCTTCGGCTTCGTCTTGTCCCCCGTGATCGTCATGCCACGAGCCTGCTACCTCCAGTTCGGTGGAGGTCAAGCGCTGACGGACTCCAGGCGCAGCTCCCGCGCCAGCATCGCGGCTTCGCCCCGCGACGTGACTTCGAGCTTCCCGAGGATCTTCCGCACGTGGAATTTCACCGTGTGCTCGGTCAGCGTCAGCTCTTCGGCGATCTGCCGGTTCCGCTTCCCGCGCGCGATCCCGGCGAGGACTTCGAGTTCACGCGGGTTCAGCCGGTCCAGCGGGCGCAGTTCCGGCGTCTCCTGGACACCCAGCGGCAGGACGGCGGTGATCGTGGCGCCCCAGCCGGGTACGGCGTCGACCTCCCAGCGGCCACCGAGCGGCGTGATCCGCTCGGTGAGGCCGGTGGCGGGCGCGGCGTGGGCGACGTCCTGGCCGTCGTCGCGCACGGTGACCCGGAGCGCCTGTCCGTCGAGCTGCCAGGACGCCCGCACCCGGTTGCTGCCCCGCTCCAGCGCGGTGAGCACGAGGCCGCGGGTGACCGTGCGCGCGGTGTGCGCGATGTCCTGCGGCAGCGGCCGTTCGTCACCGGGCCCGGCGAGGTCGACGGTCACGTCGCTGTGGCGTACCAAGGGATCCAGCTGCGCGGCGAGGGTGTCGAACGCCGCCGACGCCGGTTCCGCCGAAAGCTCCTGATCGCGGTCGGCGACCGCGCGCAGTTCGATCAGCGCGGCCGCGGCGAGATCGGTCGCGGTCCGCCGGGCGGCGTCGTCGCCGAGCCGCCGGGACCGCAGCACCGAAAGCAGGGACGCGAGGGTGGTCGCGTGCGTCTGCCCCAGATCGGTGATCGCCCGCGCCCGCGCGGTCGCCGCCGCGATGTTGCTCTCCAGCACGGCGGGCTCGGGGTCGGTGGCGCGCTGTGCGGCGTTCACGCTGACGAGGTCCCACAGTTTGGCGGCGATTTCGAGCGCGCGGCCCGCGGGCGCGTCCTCGCCTGCGACGAGCGCGATCGTCGCGCCCTTGCCGATCACCGGGGCCGAGGTGAGGACGACGAGTTTCCGGAGCCGCCCACCGAGCGTCTCCTCCACCACCACGGCCTCGCCGGGGACGCCGAGCGCGGCGAGCTTCCGCAGTTCCGCGCTCGTGACCGCGCCGGTGATCGCCGGATCGCCGTCGACCTTGATCGGCAGGCGGGAGCAGTCACCGGTCTCCATGGCGGCGGCACGATGCGGCAGGACGGCGGCGGCCGTCGCGGAAAACCGAGGCAACAGCTCGGGGCGCGGGGCGGCGAGCATGTACTCGACCTGGCTCAGCACGTACAGCGGATCCGACCACTCGTCCATGACTCCACAGTAAGCGCGTTCTCCCACGGGCACGCTGCTCGCCCGGCTAGCGAACACTGCTCGTCCGAGCGGTTCGGCCGGGGTGCGCCCGCCGGTTGACTGATCGTCAGCGAAGAAATCCGATGAGGAGTGAACATGCGAGCGATCACCATCACCCAGTACGGCGAAGCGGACGTCCTGCACCTGGCCGAGGTCCCGCTGCCGGAACCCGGCCCGGGCCAGGTCCGGGTCGCGGTCAAGGCCGCCGGGGTCAATCCGATCGACTGGAAGATCCGGTCGGGCGCGATGGCGGAGGTCCGCCCGGTCGAGTTCCCGCACATCCCCGGCCTGGAACTGGCGGGCGTGGTGGACGCGGTGGGCGAAGGCGCCGGATTCGCCGTCGGCGACGAGGTCTTCGGCTGGTCCGGCACCGGCGCGTACGCGGAGTACGCGCTGGCGACCAACATCGTCCGCAAGCCCACCGGGCTTTCGTGGGCCGAAGCCGCCGCGCTGCCCATCGCCGGGGAGACGGCGTTGCGAGTGCTGGGCGAACTCGAGGTCAAGCCGGGCGAGACGATCGTGATCCACGGCGCGAGCGGCCAGGTCGGCCGGTTCGCGACCCAGGCCGCCGTCGCGCTGGGAGCCACGGTCATCGGACTCTCCGGGGCTTCTTCACTGGATGACGTCAAGGCTCTCGGCGCGGTGCCGGTGCGGTACGGCGACGGCTGGGTTTCGCGGGCTCGCTCGGCCGCGCCGGACGGCGTCGACGCGGTGTTCGACGCGGCGGGCTTCGGTGTCTTGGGTGACTCCGTCGAGCTGCTCGGATCACCCGACAGGCTGATCACCATCGCCGACCCGGCGGCGTACGCGCAGGGGCTGAAGTTCTCCGCGGGTGGCGAGGAAAGCACCGCGGTGCTGGAGGATCTGGTGTCGCGTGAGCTGAAGATCAAGCTGGGGTCGAGTTACGCGCTGGCGGATGCCGCCGCGGCGCACCGGGAGAGCGCGACGGGGCACGCGGGCGGGAAGATCACGCTGACGGTGGACTGACGCCGCCTGCCGCAGCGGCGGCGGGTGCGGGAGCCGGCGCGGGAACCGGACGGCGCCGCAGCTGTGCCGGGATCTGCACCCGTCCGAGCGCCGCCTGCACCGCGGATTCCGCGAGCCCGGCCAGTTCCCGCCGGTCCGCGGCGCGGCCCGGCGCGATCTCCGGGCACACGTGCACCTCCAGCACCAGCCCGCGCAAGGCGGCGACCCGACGCAGTGAGGCGATCAGCGACTCCGGTCCGATGAACGCCGGCTGCGTCGTCTCCCGTCCGTCGGCGAGCCGGAAGCGCAAAGCCAGCGGCCGCACCGGGACACCGCCGTCGATCGCGGCCTGGAAGGTCGCCGGGCGGAACCGGCCCGAGCCGAGACCGCACCAGGTGGTGCCCTCCGGCGTCACGCTGACGAGGGATCCGCCGCGCATCGCGTCGGCCAGTTCGGCCATCGTTCCGGGCAGGCTCCGCAGGTTTTCGCGGTCGAGGAAGATGCTGCCGCCGCGGCGGACCAGCAGGCCGAGCACCGGCCAGGCGCCGACCTCTTTCTTCGCCAGCGCCCGCATCGGCTGGATGGCGTTGACCGCGATGATGTCCAGCCACGAGATGTGGTTGTTCACCACGAGCGCGCCACGGCCGGGCACGGCGCGGAAACGCTCGTCACCGAGCACGCGCAGCTTCACCCCGAACGAGCGAAGGATCCCCGCGAACAGCAGGCGCACCAAACGTTCCCGGGGTATGCCGCGCAGCACGAGCACCATCGGCGCGGCCAGGAAGGCCGCGCCGATGACGCCGATCGCGGCGGTGAACCGCAGGACGCGCCGCGGGAAAGCGACCGTCGGTGCCCCTTCGCTGAGGCATCCGTCGCCGCACGGCGACTTCGGCATCCAGGCGTGGCTCATCCCTGCACCCCCAGGAAGAACTTGAGGTACCGCTCGTCGACGTTGTGCAGATCCAGCAGGACGAAGAAGTCCGCGACACCGAAATCCGCGTCGAGCGCGGGCGGGCCGTAGATTTTCGCGCCCAGCCGCGTGTACCCCTTGATGAGCGGCGGCAGGATCGCCCGCGTCGGCCGCTCGACGTCCTCGAGACGCCACGGGTTCAGCGGCGTCACCCGCAGCGACTCGTCCGCGTAGTGCTTGGCGCGCAAGACATCCCAGACGCCGGCCGCGTAGCTCCCGCCATCGGTCAGCGGCACGGACGCGCAGCCGGCGAGGTACCGGTGCCCGGCCAGCAGCATGTACCGCCCGATCCCCGCCCAGACGAGACTCACCACGGCACCGCTGCGGTGGTCGGGATGCACGCACGAGCGGCCCGTCTCGACCAGCGAAGGACGCAGTGCGTCGAGCGCGGTCAGATCGAATTCGCTGTCGGAGTACAGCTTTCCCGCCAGCGCGGCCCGATCGGGCGGCAGCATCCGGTATGTGCCCACGATCTCGCCGGTGTTGTCGTCACGCACCACGAGGTGATCGCAGAACTCGTCGAAGTAGTCGACGTCGAGGCCTGGTTCGGGCGAATTGAGCTTCGCGCCCATTTCCTCGGCGAAAACCTGATGACGAAGGCGTTGCGCGGCAACGACTTCTTCGTTTCCGTTGGCGACGAGGAGTGAGTAACGCGGCGCGTCTGCCGGGAGTTCGACACCTGCCTGGTCAGTACTGACGAGGAGCTGTGACGTCGTCATAACCAAGGTCTACCCCTCGGGGGGTACCAACGACGATGCGCCCGATGGCCGATTAGTGCACGTTCAGTTAATTGCGGGTTCTCAGGGTTCTCTCAGGCTGGAAGATCACTTCCGGGTCACAGAAAAGGGGCCGCCCGGGAAAGAAATCCCGGGCGGCCCCGCTTCGAACGAAGGACTCAGCCCTTGCGCTTCTGGACCTCTTCGGTCAGCTGCGGCGCGACGTTGAACAGGTCGCCGACCACACCGAAGTCGGCGATCTCGAAGATCGGCGCCTCGGCGTCCTTGTTGACCGCGATGATGGTCTTCGAGGTCTGCATACCCGCCCGGTGCTGGATCGCACCGGAGATGCCCAGCGCGATGTACAGCTGCGGCGAAACCGTTTTACCGGTCTGGCCGACCTGGAACTGCGCCGGGTAGTAGCCCGAGTCGACGGCGGCGCGGGAAGCACCGACGGCCGCGCCGAGCGAGTCGGCGAGCGCCTCGACGACGTCGAACTTGTCGGCCGAGCCGACACCGCGCCCACCGGAGACGACGACCGAGGCCTCGGTCAGCTCCGGCCGGTCGCCACCGACGATCGGCTCGACGCCGGTGATCTTGGCGGACTTCGCCGGGTCACCGGCGGGGACCTCGACGGTCTCCTCGGCGGCGGCACCGTCGGCCGGGGACGCCTCGACCGCGCCGGGGCGGATCGAGATGACCGGGGCACCCTTGGTGGCCTTGGACTTCACGGAGAACGCGCCACCGAAGATGGACTGGTCCACGCTGCCGTCGCTGTTCACGCCGACGGCGTCGTACAGCAGACCGGAGCCGAGGCGGACCGCGACCCGGGCGGACACCTCCTTGCCCTCGGCGCTGGCCGCGACGAGCACGGCCGCCGGGGAGGTCCGCTCCGCGAGCGCGGTGAGGACGTCCACCTTCGGGGTGACCAGGAAGCCGGTGGCGTTGTCACCCTCGGCGACGTACACCTTGGCGGCGCCGTGCGCGGCGAGGGCTTCCTTCGCCTTGGCGGCGGTGCCGGTCGGGCCGACGACGACCGCGGACGGCTCACCCAGCTCGCGAGCGGCGGTCAGCAGCTCGAGCGTGACCTTCTTGACTTCACCGTCGACGTGGTCGACGAGGACGAGTACTTCAGCCATTTCCCTATTCCTCCTCGAACCTGTCTCAGATGAGCTTCTGCGCGACCAGGTAGGCGGCCACCTTGCTGCCGCCGTCACCCTCGTCCTCGACGCGCTCACCGGCGGTGCGCGGCGGCTTCGGGGAGGCTTCGAGCACGGACGACCAGGCGTTGCCCAGGCCGACCTCGCCGGCGTCCAGGCCGAGGTCCGCGACGGTCAGCGTCTCGACCGGCTTCTTCTTCGCGGCCATGATCCCCTTGAAGGAGGGGTAGCGCGGCTCGTTGATCTTCTCGCCGACGCTGACGATCGCGGGCAGGCTCGCCTCGAGGTGCGTGACACCGTCCTCGGTGTAGCGGTCGGCCTTGATCGAGGTGCCGTCGACGGTCAGCTCGTTCACGTGGGTCAGCTGCGGCAGGCCGAGCAGCTCGGCGATGATCGCCGGCACGGCGCCACCGCGGCCGTCGGAGGCCTCGTTACCGGTGATGACCAGGTCGTAGCCTTCGACCTTGCCGATCGCGGCGGCCAGCACCTTGGCGGTGGCGATCGCGTCGGAGCCGTGGAGAGCCTCGTCCGAGACGTGGATGGCCTTGTCGGCACCCATGGACAGCGCCTTGCGGATCGCGTCGGTCGCGCGGTCGGGACCCACCGAGACGACGGTGACCTCTCCTTCGCCGGCTTCCTTGATCTTCAGGGCTTCTTCGACGGCCTTCTCGTTGATCTCGTCGAGCACGGCGTCGGCGGATTCGCGGTCAAGAGTGTTGTCGGCACCGGAGAGCTTCCGCTCCGAGTAGGTGTCCGGTACCTGCTTGACCAGGACAACGATATTCGTCATGGGTCTACTTCGACCTCCCGTTAGTGGCCGGCGTCGGCCACGGGGCAACAGCTCTACTGGCCGGTAGATTAGGGCCATTTCGGCGCCGCGGCCCGCCGAGGTGACCTCATTCACCTGGATGCACGTTTTATTGAGACCATCGTCCAGGTTTTTCACCCGGAAGTGAGTGTAACCGCGCGACTAACCCGAACGGACGTACTCGGGAGTACTCCCCGTAGAGCGACGGGTTAATCTGCCGCACCATGCGTTCCTTTCCCGGCCCCGTCGCCGTGATCACGGACTCGACCGCCTGCCTTCCCACCTCGGTCGCCGAACGCTGGGGTATCCGGGTCGTCCAGGTCCAATTGCAGGTCGGAGACCAGTTCGAAGAAGAGAACCGCTGCGACCGCGAAGACATCATCCGCGAACTGCGCGCCGGTACGCCGGTGAGGACGGCGCCGCCCGAGGTCGCCGCGTTCTTCTGGGCGTTCCAAGACGCCGCGAGCAAAGGCGCCTCGGCGATCGTCAGCGTCCACATCTCGGGCCGGATGTCGGAGACGGTGAACGCCGCCCGCGAGGCCGCCAAGCAGGTGAGCGTCCCGGTCCACGTCCTCGACAGCGGGACCACCGGGATGAGCCTCGGTTTCGCGGCGACCTCGGCCGCCAAGGTCGCCGCCGCGGGCGGACAGGCCACGCGGGTCATCGACGCGGCCGAACGCCGGTTCCGCGGCAGCCGGGAGATCCTCTACGTCGACACGCTGGAATTCCTGCGTCGCGGTGGCCGGATCGGCGCCGCGCAGGCGTTCCTCGGCTCCGCGTTCTCGATCAAACCCCTGCTGACGCTGAAGAACGGCGAGGTCGCGCCGCTGACGCGGGTGCCCGGTCAGCGGCGGGCGCTCAACAAGCTCGTCGACCTCGCGGTGGAATGCGCGGGTGATCAGGAGGTCGAGATCGCGATCACCCGGTTCGGCCCGGACGAACGCGACCTCGAGATCGGCGGACGGCTGCGCGCACGCGTGCCGCATATCGTCGACAGCACCCTGGTCGAGGCGAGCATGATCCTCGGCGCCCACCTCGGCCCTGGCGCCATCGGCATCACGGTGTCGCCGGTGTAACCCGCCTGCCCGGGATCAGCGCCAGCACCACCGGCAGCACCGCGCCCAGCGCGGTCGTCACGATGATGAGCACCTGGTCCACCGGCTCGAAATGCGAGACGTGGCCCAGGTGGTAGAGGAAGTGCGGCAGTCCGAAGCAGAAGGTGGCGAGCGCCGCGAGCCTGGCCACCGCGGTCGTCCCGATCACGGCGGCGCCGATCAGGATGGCGGCGAGGGCCAGGTTGAGGCCGCCGAAATCGCGGAGCAGGTGCTCGTTGAAGGGGCCGTCCATCGCCACCCAGCCGGTGCGGAATCCGGGGAAGTCCTGGTAGAAGCCGCTGGGGCTGACCAGCGGCCAGAGTCCGACCGGCAGTTCGATCAGGCCGAAGACGACGAGCAGTACGCGGGTGATTGTCCGTTGCATACCTTCTGGACTGGACAGCGCCGCGAAACGTGACACACGAGCCGAAGTGACCCACCGGTAGGGTCGCGACGTGACCACCCCAGCCACCAGGGCCGAAGCGCTGCACCTCACGGGTGAACGCACCGTGCCCGGCATCGCCGCGGAGAATTACTGGTACCGCCGTCACGAGGCCGCGTATCAGCAGCTCCTGCCCCTGTGCGCGGGCAAAACCGTCCTGGAGGCGGGCTGCGGCGAGGGCTACGGCGCCGGGCTCATCGCCACCGTCGCCGAACGGGTGCTCGCGCTCGACTACGACGTCCCCACCACCGAGCACGTCGCCCGGCGCTACCCCGGCATCGGAGTGGCCAGGGCGAATCTGGTGTTCCTGCCGCTGCGGGACGCCTCGGTCGACGTCGTCGCCAACTTCCAGGTGATCGAGCACCTCTGGGACCAGGGCGCCTTCCTCGCCGAATGCCGCCGCGTGCTCTCCCCCGGCGGACGGCTGATCGTCACCACCCCCAACCGGCTGACCTTCACCCCGGACAGCGACACCCCGCTCAACCCGTTCCACACCAGGGAACTCGCACCGTCCGAACTGGACGAACTGCTCCGCGAGGCCGGTTTCGCGGTCGAGACGCTGCACGGCCTCCACCACGGTGAGGGCGTGCGGAAACTCGACGACAAGTACGGCGGCTCCATCATCGACGCCCAGCTCGACGTCGTCATGGGACAGCTTCCCGGCCAAGCGACCTGGCCACCCGGACTGCTCGCCGACGTCGAAGGTATCCAGGCGGCGGATTTCGCCATCCACGGCGAAGACCTCGACGCCAGCCTCGACCTCGTCGCCGTGGCGGTGCGCGCATGAGCGAGTACGAGGGCACTTTCTGCCTCGTCGTGCACAGCCATCTGCCGTGGCTGCCGCACCACGGCTCCTGGCCGGTCGGCGAAGAATGGCTTTACCAGGCCTGGGCCCATTCCTATCTGCCGATGGTCGACCTCCTGCGCCGCTTCGCCGACGAGGGTCGCGAAGACGTTCTCACCCTCGGCATGACGCCGATCCTCGCCGCGCAGCTCGACGACCCCTACTGCATCGACGCCTTCCACGACTGGCTCGGACATTGGCAGCTGCGCGCCTGGCACGCGTCCACGCTCTGGCGCGGAGACCCCTTGCTGCGCGAACTGGCCGCGAGCGAGTACCGGACCGCGACCAAAGCGTCGGAAGAGCTCGAAACCCGCTGGCGCCACGGCTTCTCCCCGATCCTCCGGTCCTTTGTGGACTCGGGAACGATCGAGCTGCTCGGCGGACCGCTGGCGCATCCGTTCCAGCCGCTGCTCGATCCGGCGGTCCGCGACTTCATGCTGCGCGGCGGTCTTGCCGACACCGCACTGCGGATCGGACAGCGTCCCGAAGGCATTTGGGCACCTGAATGCGGTTACGCGCCCGGCATGGAAACCGCGTACGCCGCGGCCGGTGTCCAGCGTTTCATGGTCGACGGCCCGTCCCTGCACGGCGACACCTCGGCGGCGCGGACCGTCGGTGACTCCGACGTCGTCTGCTTCGGCCGCGATCTCGAAGTCACCTATCGTGTTTGGTCGCCGAAAGCCGGCTACCCCGGCCACGCCGCCTACCGCGATTTCCACACGTGGGCGCACGAAGTCGGCCTCAAACCGTCCCGGGTGACCGGCAAGACCATCGAGCCGCCGGACAAGGCGCCGTACGACCCGGCGATGGCGGCGGGCACGCTCGGCGGCCACGTCCAGGATTTCGTCGACACCGTCGTCGCCCGGTTGCGCTCGCTGAAGGCCGAACACGGCCGCGAATCGCTCGTCGTAGCCGCTTACGACACGGAATTGTTCGGGCACTGGTGGCACGAGGGACCAGCGTGGCTCGAAGGCGTCCTGCGCGCGCTGCCCGAGGCCGGTGTCCGCGTCACGACACTCAAGGGCGCGCTCGAAGCCGGCCATCTCGGCGGGAAGGTCGACCTGCCGGCGTCGTCGTGGGGTTCGGGCAAGGACTGGCGGGTCTGGGACGGCGAGCAGGTCGCGGACATGGTGCGGGACAACACCGCGTTGCAGCACCGGATGCTCGACCTCGTCGCCGGGATGGACACCACGACCCGTGACTCGGTCCGCGATCAGGCCGTCTCCGAAGCGATGCTGGCACTTTCGAGTGACTGGGCGTTCATGGTCACCAAGGATTCCGCCGCCGACTACGCGCGGCGGCGGGCGAAGGTGCACACCGATCGGTTCGACACACTCGCCGGATTGGTCCACGAGGGCTCACACGAGCGAGCCAGGCAGACCGCGGCGGCGTACCGGCGTGACGACGGGCCGTTCGGCCACGTCGACGCGCGGGACCTGCTGAGGAAATGACGAAAGGGGAACCATGGGCATCCACGACATTCCGCTGAAGACGCTCGCGGGCGAGGACACCACGCTCGGCGCGCTCGGCGGCAAGACCCTCCTGGTGGTGAACGTCGCTTCGAAGTGCGGGCTGACGCCGCAGTACACCGGCCTGGAGAAGCTGCAGGAACGCTACGCGGACAAGGGGTTCTCCGTCGTCGGGTTCCCGTGCAACCAGTTCGCGGGCCAGGAGCCGGGTACCGCCGAGGAGATCCAGACCTTCTGCTCGACGACGTACGGGGTTTCGTTCCCGCTGTTCGAAAAGCTGGACGTCAACGGGGAAGGCCGTCACCCGCTCTACACCGAACTGACCAAGGCGGCCGACGCGGACGGCGCCGCGGGCGACGTGCAGTGGAACTTCGAGAAGTTCCTCGTCGCGCCGTCCGGCGAAGTGGTCGGCCGGTTCCGCCCGCGTACCGAACCCGAAGACGACGAGATCACCAAGGCGATCGAGGCGACGGTCGGCGCCTGAATCGAGATTTCCCGACAGCGGGCGGCTCGCCGGAACAATCCGGTGAACCGCCCGTTTCTTTTTCCGTAAAAGAAGGGACCAAAGTCCCTGCAATGCTTCACCCGCTGCCGCGATGGCCGGGCGGTAGATCACAAACCCTTGCGCCGCAAGGGAAATTACGATGTCCGGCGGTGAACCGGTCTACCCGATTGCGCTATGGCGTCCCCGCGGACGCAGGAGAAGACTCGCTTCCCGGGACTCCCTGCCAGCCATCCGAAATCGCGGAAAAGTGTGGTCGACATGATCGAAAACAATATGATCCCGGATGAATTCCTCTCACTCGCGAGCGTACAGGCGGCCGAGGAGGACGCGCTGTTCGCCAGGCAGAACGTCGTGGGTGTCGCGCTCGGCACCAAATGGTCGGGCGGGCGGGACACCGGCGAGAAGGCGATCACCGTCCTGGTCGACACGAAGATGCCGCACGAAATGCTCCGCGAGGACGACCTCGTCCCCGCGACGCTGGCCGGGGTGTCCACCGACGTCCAGGAGGTCGGGGTGCTGCAGGCCGGCCGGAGCATCGTCGCGCCGAAGGTGAACGGCAGCGCCACGATGATGGACGAGCCGCAGGCTCCGACCCTGACCCGGCCCGATGAACTGGCCCGTGAGCAGGTCGGCCCGTTCACGCTGGCCAAGCGGTTCCGTCCGGCGTTCGGCGGGCTGAGCGTCGGTCACTTCAAGATCACCGCCGGCACGTACGGCACCGCCGTCTACGACGCGACGGCACTGCCCGGCAAACCGGCCAGGTACTACATCCTGAGCAACAACCACGTACTGGCGAACTCCAACGCCGCCGCCATCGGCGACCCGATCCTGCAGCCCGGCCCGTTCGACGGCGGGGTCGTTCCCACCGACGTCATCGCCAGGCTGAGCCGGTTCGTGCCGATCAAGTTCATCCAATCCGGACAGCCGGTCCCGCTGAACTTCGTCGACGCCGCCATCGCGGAAGCCCAGTTCCACGACATCGACCGGCGGATCTTCTGGGTCGGCGACCTCAAGGGCACCAACGTCGCGCCCGCCGTCGGCACGATCGTGCAGAAGACCGGCCGGACGACGAACTGGACGACCGGGCGGATCACGAACATCAACGCCACCGTGGACGTCAACTACGGCGGCGGCCGGGTGGCCCGGTTCGGTCAGCAGCTGCTGACCACCGACATGTCGGCCGGCGGCGACTCGGGCAGCATCGTGGCGGACCTGAGCGAGAACGCCGTCGGCCTGCTGTTCGCGGGTTCGCCGGTGGTCACCGTGCTCAACCGGATCACGCTGGTCGAGGCCGCGCTCGGGATCAGGGTGCATCCGTAGTGGCCGACCAGTCCGATAGCGACACCGTCGACGCCGCGCTCATCGCGGCGTCGCGGTGGCTCGACGACGTCCCCGGGGTGGTAGGGGTCGGACAGGGCGAGGCCGAGGGGTCACCCACGATCGACGTGTGGATGACCCCCGGCCACGACCACGGGCGGCTGCCTTCGCAGCTGCTCGGGGTGCCGGTCCGCGTCCGGGACTCAGGTGGCCCGGTGGAGGCTCAGCCCGGGTGACCGGCCGGTCGCCCGCCACCGGCTTCACCTGCGGGGGTGATCGCCCCGTCCCGGTGTCGACCGACTCACGAGTAACCTCCACCCATGCGCGTGCTGATGTTGTCGTGGGAGTACCCACCCGTGGTCGTCGGAGGACTCGCACGGCACGTCCATGCCCTGGCCAGGCATCTCTCCCGGCAGGGCCACGACGTGGTCGTCCTGTGCCGTCACACGGCGGGCACCGACGCCGAGACCCATCCGCGGACCGATCGCGTGGTCGACGGTGTCCGGATCATCCGGGTCGCCGAGGATCCGCTGCACGTGACCTTCGAACGCGACCTCGTCGCGTGGACACTGGGCATGGGGCACGCGATGATCCGCGCCGCGAACGACCTGCTGCGCACCTGGCAGCCGGACGTCGTGCACGCGCACGACTGGCTGGTCACCCACCCCGCGATCGCGATCGCCGAGGCCGCGCGGGTCCCGCTGGTCGGTACGATCCACGCCACCGAGGCCGGACGGCACTCCGGCTGGCTCTCGCATCCGCTGAACCAGCAGGTTCACTCGGTCGAATGGTGGCTCGCGAACCGCTCGGACGCGCTGATCACCTGTTCGCAGGCGATGCGCCGCGAGGTGGCGCATCTGTTCGAGGTCGACGGCGACGCGGTCACCGTGATCCACAACGGCATCGAGGAACGCAGCTGGCAGGTGCCCGCGGAAGAGGTCGCGCACGCGCGCGAGGTCTACAGCCCGTCCGGCGCGCCGCTGCTGCTCTACTTCGGACGGTTGGAATGGGAGAAGGGCGTGCAGGATCTGCTCGCCGCGCTCCCCCGGATCCGCCGAGCCAAACCGGGTACGCGGCTGGTCGTCGCAGGCAAGGGCAGGCATCTGGAGGAACTCGTCGACCAGGCGCGGAAGCTGCGTATCCGCCGCGCGGTGGACTTCGTCGGGCATCTGTCCGACCGCGAACTGCGTGCCGTACTGGCCGCGGCCGACGCCGTCGTGCTGCCCAGCCGGTACGAACCGTTCGGGATCGTCGCACTGGAAGCCGCCGCCGCGAAGGCGCCGCTCGTTGCGTCCACCGCGGGCGGGCTCGGCGAGGTCGTCGTCGACGGCGAGACCGGACTGGCGTTCAGCCCCGGCGACGTCGAGGCCCTCGGGGACGCGGTCGAGGCGGTGCTGAACGACGAGGTCGCCGCGGCGCGGCGGGCGCTGACCGCGCAGTCGCGGCTGGCCGCGGACTTCGACTGGGGCCGGATCGCGGAGGCGACCGTCGCCGTCTACCGGCGGGCTCGCGTCGGGGAACCGGTGGAGCTGGGCCGCCCGAAGATCGCGACGGGCAACGCCTTCGAACCGTGAGTCTCTCCCCGCGCATTTGGAGGGCCGCATTTAGAGGACTAAATGCGGCGGCGGGGTCGCGTTTAGTCCTCTAAATGCGTTGAGGGTGGAGGGAGAGCCGGGCGTCGGGGTTCCCGGATCCCCCTCCACGAGCGTCGCGGGTCGCGAGGGGCACGACCCCCGTGTCTGCTCTAGGTGGCGAAGATCAGAAGTGGCAGGGCCGGACGCAGTCCGGCTGCACCGAGACCGCCGTCGAGACGGATAACGCCGGTGCGGCGAGGACGACGGCGAGGACGACGGCGAGGACGACGGCGAGGACGACGAAGGCTGCGGCCAAGACGCTTCTCAACTGCTTCTTCATGGTGGCTCCTCGGGAATTCGGGCGGAAATTCACCCGGGGCAGAGCATCCGCGCGCCGCGCGAAGGAAACAACGGGGGTATCGCTAGGTACCCCTACCTATTCGCGGTCCGTGACCGGTATGTCGGGTGGTCGTGAGCGGCGATTCGGGTTGGTACGCGAATCGTTGCCGGTGGGCTCGCGTGTCCCGAACCAGTGCGACAGATGCGGCGAAGGAACCCGTCGGCTGGGTCGGCCGCGGGGATCGTTGCGTGTGGGGTCGATGTTCTTGGTGGGACTTCAGGGTGCCGGTTTGGCGCGGCGATTCACATCAACCCATGAGCGGGCGCGCCAGCGCCCATCTCAAGTTCTGACCCGAATCGCCCTCACGATCCGCGGACGCATCACGCATGGTCTGCCCCTGCCCGGTGGTCTATGTCCTGAGGTGCATGGTGTTGCGTCTCGGTTCCCCGGTGGGGTCGAGGTAGGCGGGCGGAGTGAACTCTGGCAGTCCGTCCTGAGCGATGACGACTTTCCATTCGCTGTGGTGGATCAACCGGTGATGCTTGGTGCAGAGGAGCACGAGATTGTCGATTTTGGTTTCGCCGTGGTGTCGCCAGAAGACGATGTGGTGTGCGGTGCAGCGGGGTACGGGCATGTCGCAGCCGGGGAAGGCGCAGCCTCCGTCGCGGATGGTGAGTGCGTACTTCTGGGCGAGGGAGACGGTGCGTTTGGATCGGCCGATGTCCAAGGGTTCGCCCGCGGTGCCCAAAACACCGGGGCGGACGCGGGCGTCGCAGGCGAGGATGCGGGCGTCGGTGGCGCTGATGGGCCCGACCAGATCCAGGTGCGCTTCACCGAGGTCGTTGATCAGGTCCTCATACGACATGGTGACGAGGATGTGGGTGGCTTCTCCGGCTTGGCCGGGGAGATTCCGGCTGGTGGTTTTCAGTCGCACGTAGTCGGTGAAGGCGTCGCCGTAGCGTTCGTCGTGAGTGCGGGAGTCGCGGACTCCGTCGATGGCTTTGTGGGGTTTGGCCATCGGGTCGAGGTCGGACTTCAACCGCGCATACGTTTCGAGATCCAGCCTGGCCTTCAGCCCGAGAGTGCCGTCACGGTGTTTGACGAACCGTAACTCCGGCCGGGTGTCTTTCGGGTCCTCACTCCGCGGCTCTTTCCCGTCGGGATCCAGCTTGTCCAAGAGCCTCCGCCCGGCTCGGGCGATCTGCCGAGGCCCCGCCCGGCGCGCCAGATCGACGAGGATCTTCTCCCCGCCTCGCACGTCCTCTTCCGGGACGGTGGAGGGGATGCGCGACAGGGTGCGGATGATCGCGTCGATCTGGCTGCCGCCGATCGCACCCTCCGCGGCGGCTTCGGCCGTCAACGGAGCCAACGGCGGCTGGGGATCTCCACCGATAGATGGCCCCGGATGCAGGGCCAGAACCCGGTCCGCGCGGACTCCGGCTTCCTTGTCGGTCACCTGGAAGTCTTCGAAGATCAACGCCGCCAGCGTCGAATGACCCGAGCATCCACGGACACCGCGGGAATTGATTTCCGCCAGGATCGCGTACTGCTCCGCCTCCAACTGCCGCTTCAGAACCTCGATTTCCTGCTTACGGGCATGCAGCGTCGCAGTATCGGCACGCCACCACTCGGAGCGCACCGCCTGAGGACTGTTTTCGCTGGCCACGACCTCAACGATACCCGCGCTCGAACACCTGTGCTATCGCATATTCAGACTACAAGGGAGCGAACTGCGGCCAAGAAACTGCGCGGAGCACCAAACTTAAAGACGCGTAGCGCATGTAGGCACCTTTGCCACGAAAGCCTTCTGGCGATGCGCCGAGGGGATGTCCCCATTGAGGGGTAAGGCAAACGTGGCGCGTTCGGGCGGGGTGGTGCCTGGGTGACGTGGCACCGCACTCACGACCACCCGCACCGAAGCCGAAAAGCCGCGAAGACCCCGCCCACGGTGGTGTGGTGTGGCGGGGCCTCCGCGGACAGCGCGCGCTCGACAGGCGCCACCGGAGGAGCGCGCGCGTGAAGCGGGTCCGGCGGCGGGGAGCCTCCGCCGCCGGACCCGATGGGCCACACCGTCCCAAACCGGTGTGGAACCCGGCCGCCCCGCGTCAGGTAGGGGCGGCCGGAGCCTCTTGTCAGTGCGTGGTCAGGTACCGCGCGTACGCGCCGGTGGTGAGGAAGCTCGGCAGCTTCTCGCCCAGCGCGGTCTCGGTGAAGATCTCGTAGGCGTCGCCGAGCCGGTTGCCCTCGCCCAGTTCGGCGCGAACCGACGCCAGCTCTTCGTCCAAATAGGACACGGCGAGTTCGTGGGTGAGCGCGGTGCCGTCTTCGAGCTTCGTGCCGTTGCGGATCCACTGCCAGATCTGGCAGCGGGCGATCTCGGCGGTGGCGGCGTCCTCCATCAGGTTGTGGATCGCCGCCGCGCCGGTGCCGCGCAGCCAGGCGTCGATGTAGCGCAGCGCGACGTTGATGTTGGCGCGGACACCCGCCTCGGTGACCTCGCCGCCGGCGCTGGCGACGTCGAGCAGGTCCTCGGCGGTGACGACGACGTCCTCACGGAGTTTGCCGAGCTGGTTGGGCCAGCCGCCGAGCACGCCGTCGAAGACCTCGCGGCACACCGGGACCAGACCGGGGTGGGCGACCCACGAACCGTCGAAGCCGTCGTTCGCCTCGCGTTCCTTGTCCTGGCGGACCTTCTCCAGCGCGGTCGCGTTGATCTCCGGGTCCTTGCTCGGGATGAACGCGGCCATGCCGCCGATCGCGTGCGCCCCACGCTTGTGGCAGGTGCGCACCAGCAGTTCGGTGTAGGCCCGCATGAACGGGACGGTCATCGTCACCTGCGCGCGGTCCGGGAGCACGAAGTCCGCGCCGTGCGAGGAGAAGTTCTTGATGACGCTGAAGATGTAGTCCCAGCGGCCGGCGTTCAGCCCGGAGACGTGCTCGCGCAGTTCGTAGAGGATCTCCTCCATCTCGAACGCGGCGGTGATCGTCTCGATCAGCACGGTGGCACGGACGGTGCCGCGCGGGATGCCGAGTTCCCGTTGCGCCAGCAGGAAGACGTCGTTCCACAGCCGCGCTTCGAGGTGGTTCTCGAGCTTCGGCAGGTAGAAGTAGGGGCCGCTGCCGCGGGCCAGCAGCTGACGCGCGTTGTGGAAGAAGTACAGGCCGAAGTCGACCAGGCTCGCCGAAACCGGGCGGCCGTCGATGCGGATGTGCTTCTCCACCAGGTGCCAGCCGCGGGGGCGGGCGACGATCGTCGCGGGTTCGTCGCCGATCGTGTAGCGCTTGCCGCCCGCCGACGTACTCCCTCCCGCGGAGGCGGCATTGGACACAGCGGTGGTGAAGTCGATGTTGCGGCGGATCGCGTCGAACAGGTTGAGCTGCCCGTCGATCACGTTGTGCCAGGTCGGCGAGGTCGCGTCCTCGAAGTCGGCGAGCCAGACCTTCGCGCCGGAGTTGAGCGCGTTGACCGTCATCTTGCGGTCGGTCGGACCGGTGATCTCGACGCGGCGGTCTTCGAGACCGGGCGCGGCCGGGGCGACCGACCAGCTTTCGTCTTCGCGGATCGAGCGCGTCTCGGGCAGGAAGCCCAGCGGCTTCTCACCGGATTGCAGCTCCTCGCGGCGCGTGCGGCGGGCGTCGAGCAGCTCGCGGCGACGGCCGGCGAACGCGTTGTCGAGTTTGGCCACGAAGTCCAGTGCGGCCGGGGTGAGGATCTCGTCGAACCGGTCACCGGTGGGTCCGCAGACGTCGATCCGGTAGTTCAGCTTCTCAACCATGGTGTGCCTCCGCTGGGCTTCGCGAGTGTTGGCGGGGAGAGGGGCGGTGGCGGTCTCCCGCTGGGGGTCGGGAGACCGCCACCTGGCACCTACTTGCGAGGGATCAGAACTGCTCGGCCTCGGTGGAACCGGCGAGCGCGGTCGTCGAGCTGGCCGGGTTCAGCGCGGTCGCGACGTTGTCGAACCAGCCGGTGCCGACCTCGCGCTGGTGCTTCGTGGCGGTGTAGCCGCGGTCCTCCGAAGCGAACTCGCGCTCCTGCAGGTCGACGTAGGCGGTCATGCCTTCGCGGGCGTAACCGTGCGCCAGGTCGAACATCGAGTAGTTCAGCGCGTGGAAACCGGCCAGGGTGATGAACTGGAACTTGTAGCCCATGTGGCCGAGCTCGCGCTGGAACTTCGCGATCGTCGCGTCGTCCAGGTGCTTCTTCCAGTTGAACGACGGCGAGCAGTTGTAGGCCAGCATCTGGTCCGGGTACTTCGCCTTGATGGCCTCGGCGAACTGGCGGGCGACCTCGAGGTCCGGCTTGGAGGTCTCCATCCACAGCAGGTCGGCGTACTGGGCGTAGGCCAGGCCGCGGTCGATGCAGGGGTCGATGCCGTTGGTGACGGTGTAGAAGCCCTCCGCGGTGCGCTCACCGGTGGTGTACTTCTGGTCGCGCTCGTCGACGTCGCTGGTCAGCAGGGTCGCGGCCTGGGCGTCGGTGCGGGCGATGATCAGCGACGGCACGTTCAGCACGTCCGCGGCGAGGCGGGCGGCGTTCAGCGTGCGCTCGTGCTGCTTGGTCGGGATGAGCACCTTGCCGCCGAGGTGGCCGCACTTCTTCTCGGACGCGAGCTGGTCTTCCCAGTGCACACCCGCGGCACCGGCGGCGATCATGCCCTTCATCAGCTCGAACGCGTTGAGCGGGCCACCGAAGCCCGCCTCGGCGTCGGCGACGATCGGGGCGTACCAGTCGATGTCGTTGTTGCCCTCGGCCCAGTTGATCTGGTCGGCGCGGCCCAGTGCGTTGTTGATGCGGCGGACGACGGCGGGCACCGAGTTGGCCGGGTAGAGGCTCTGGTCCGGGTAGGTCTGGCCGGACAGGTTGGCGTCGGCGGCGACCTGCCAGCCGGACAGGTAGATGGCCTTGAGGCCGGCGCGGACCTGCTGCACGGCCTGGTTACCGGTCAGTGCGCCCAGCGCGTGGATGTAGTCCTCGTTGTGCAGGAGGTCCCACAGCTTCTCGGCGCCGCGACGGGCCAGCGTGTGCTCTTCGACCACGCTGCCGCGCAGCTTGACCACGTCAGCCGCGGAGTACGACCGCTGCACGCCCGCCCAGCGGGGGTCGCTCTCCCACTGCTTGGTCAGTTCGGCGGCCGCCTGCTCCAGCTGCTGCGCGTGCTCAGTCATCGGATTCTCCCGGTATTGCGAAGTTTGCGAGTGATCGCCTTGCCTGACCAGACCCTGACACGACAGGGGAAACCCGATCCAGGCCTCCAATTTGCCAATTTCTGCGAAGCTTCCGTAGCATTCTGCAAAGGTTGCGAATTACAGGTTCGCAAGCTGGACGAAAAACCACGGGCTTAACCGTTCACTGAATCGTTCAGGCCCGGAAACCTTGCGGACAGAGAGGCCTGCGTGGACAAAACCTTCGCCGGAGCGAAGCTTCGGCATCTGCGCGAAAGCCGGTCGATGAGCCAGGCCGATCTGGCTCGTGTGCTGGAGATCTCACCCAGTTACCTCAATCAGATCGAGCACAACTCACGCCCGTTGACCGTCCCGGTGCTGCTTCGCATCACGCAAGCGTTCGGAGTGGACACCGAGTTCTTCGCGAACAACGACACCGCGCGGCTGGTCGCGGACGTGAAGGAGGCGCTGCTCGACGAGGTCCTCGGCGTGGACGTCACCACCAGTGAGCTGAACGACCTCGCCACGAACCTGCCGACGATCGCACAGGCCCTGGTCAAACTGCACCGCAGTTATCGCAACGCCGTCGAGAACACCGCCGCGCTGACCACGGAAAACGGCCTCGGCCTGCACGGCAGCGCCGCCACCGCCCTGCCGCACGAAGAGGTCCGTGACTTCTTCTACGAACGGGAGAACTACGTCGCCGAGCTGGACGAACGCGCCGAACGGATGGCGCACGACATCCCGTTGCAACGCGGTCAGGTGCTCGCGGCGCTGAAGGAAACGCTGACCCAGCGCTACGGCGTCGACGTCACGAACGAGGGCATCGACGAGTCCAACGGCGAGCAGCACCGGTACGAACCGGGGCCGAGGGTGCTGCGGCTGGCGCCGAGCCTGCGCGTCGGGCAGCAGGCGTTCCGGATGGCCTCGCAGATCGCGCTGCTCGAATACGACGACCTGATCACCGAACTCGCCGACTCGTGGGCGTTCTCCGGCCCGGCGGCGCGTTCGCTGGCGAGGGTCGGGCTGGCGAACTACTTCGCGGGCGCGTTGATCCTCCCCTATGGACCGTTCCTGTCTTCGGCGGAGCGCTTCCGCTACGACATCGAGCGGCTGTGCGACCACTTCGGCGTCGGCTTCGAGACCGTCTGCCACCGGCTTTCGACCTTGCAGCGGCCGAAGAACCGCGGAGTGCCGTTCTCCTTCGTGCGCGTCGACCGGGCGGGGAACATGTCGAAACGCCAGTCCGCGGCCGGTTTCCACTTCTCCCGCGTGGGCGGCGCCTGTCCACTGTGGAACATCTACGAGGCGTTCACCCAGCCCGGCAAGATCCTCACCCAGATCGCGACCCTGCCGGACGGCAAGAGCTACTTCTGGGTCGCGCGGACGGTGTCCCGCAACATCGGCGGCTACGGCAGTCCCGGGAAGACGTTCACCGTCGGGCTCGGTTGCGAATTACGGCACGCGAAACGGCTCATCTATTCGACCGGTCTCGATCTCGACGACCGGGCCGCGGCCACGCCGATCGGCATGGGTTGCAAAGTCTGCGAACGCCCGGCCTGCACGCAGCGCGCGTTCCCGACGATCGGCAAGCAGCTGACCGTGGACGAGAACACCAGCACCTTCGTCCCGTACCCGGCGGTGCCCAAAGCGCCTTGAGCCCTCTCGGTCTCCCTGGCAGGGTTGCCGACGACGGCCGCCGCCGGTGACTGCGGCCACCACACTGGGGAGATACCGAATGATCTTGGTGACCGGAGCAGGCGGGAACGTCGGCTCGGAACTGACCGGAATACTGTCCCGCGGCGGACATCCCGTCCGGGCGTTGGTCCGAACGCCGCGGCCGCTGCCCGACGGCGTCGAAGGCGTGCCGGGCGATCTCAACGATCCGGCGAGCCTGAAACCCGCGCTGGAGGGTGTGCGCGCGGTCTTCCTGCTCGGCGGCTACGACGACATGCCGGGCGCGCTCGCGGCGATGCGGGACGCGGGCGTCGAGCAGGTCACGCTGCTCTCGTCGCGGTCGGTCGTCGGCGGGCACGAGGACAACGCCGTCGCCGGGATGCACATGGCGGCCGAGGCGTCGGTACGCGCGTCGGAGCTGGCCTGGACGTTCGTGCGGGCGAGCGGGTTCATGTCGAACACGCTGCAGTGGATTCCGCAGCTGAAGGAGGGCGACGTCGTCCGCGAGCCGTTCGCGAACGTGCCGGTGGCGACGATCGATCCCTACGACATCGCGGCCGTCGCGGCGGAGTCCCTGACCACGCCGGGACACGAAGGGCGGGCTTACGCGATCACCGGACCGGAGGCCCTTCGGCCCGGCGACCGGCTGCGAGCCCTGGGCGAACTGCTGGGGCGGGACCTGCGACTGTCGCCGCTTTCGGACGCCGAAGCCCGCGAGACGATGAGCGCGGAAATGCCGGAGAAGTACGTCGACGCGTTCTTCCGCTTCTTCGCCGACGGCGAGTTCGACGACTCCGAGGTGACTTCCACCGTGCGGGACCTCACCGGACGCGACGCGCGGCCGTTCGCCGACTGGGCGCGGGCGCACCTGGCCGCGTTCCGCCAGCCCCGCGTCTAGACCAGGAAGTGGAAGAGGGGGCTGCCCGGTTCCACCCGCTCCACCTGCAGCGGGCTCACCTCCAGCCGGTGCAGCAACCCTTCCAGGTCACCGGGCCGCGCGAGTTCGATGCCGATCAGCGCCGGCCCGGTCTCGCGGCTGTTGCGCTTCACGTACTCGAACCGCGTGATGTCGTCGTCCGGGCCGAGGACCTCGTCGAGGAACCGCCGCAGCGCGCCGGGCTCCTGCGGGAACCCCACCAGGAAGTAGTGCTTCAGTCCTTCGTGGATCAACGACCGTTCGAGCACTTCGCCGTAGCGGCTGACATCGTTGTTCCCACCGGACACGAGGCATACGACGATCTGCCCGGGATCGATCTTCACCGTCGTGCCGAGCGCGGCGGTCGCGAGCGCGCCCGCGGGTTCGGCGATCACGCCGTCGGACTGGTACATCGCGAGCATTTCCGTGCAGATCGCGCCCTCGGCGACCTCGGTGAGTTCGACACCGCCGTCGCGGACCAGCGGATAGGTCACCGACCCCGCCAACGCGACCGCGGCGCCGTCGACGAACGTGTCGACGGCTTCGAGCCGCACCGGCTCCCCGGCCGCCAGCGCGGCCGCCATACAGGCCGCGCCCGCCGGTTCGACGCCGACGATCCGCATCTCCGGCGCGCGTTCGGCGGCCCACGCGGCGATACCCGCGAGCAGCCCGCCGCCGCCGACCGGCACCACCATCACGTCCGGGATGAACCCGAGCTGCGCGACGACCTCCATCGCGACCGTGCCCTGTCCGGCGACCGTCTCCGGCGCGTCGAACGCGGGGACAAGCGTCGCGCCGGTGCTCTCGGCGTCCTGCTTCGCGGCGGTGAAGGCGTCTTCGTAGGTCTCGCCGACGACGATGACCTCGATATGCGAACCGCCCAAGGTCGCGATCCGCTCGCGCTTCTGCCGGGGTGTCGTGCCGGGGACGTAGACGCGGCCGTTCGCGCCGAGACGGCGGCACGCGTACGCGACGCCCTGCGCGTGGTTCCCCGCGCTCGCGCAGACGACGCCGCGTTCCCGCTTGTCCGCGTCGAGCTGGACGATGAAGTTGTACGCGCCGCGGATCTTGTACGAGCGCACGGTCTGGAGATCTTCGCGTTTGAGCCAGACCCGGGCGTCGACCCGCGCCGAGAGCCGCTCGTTCGGTTCGAGCGGCGTGCGGGTCACCACCCCGGCCAGTCGTTTCGCGGCCTCTTCGACCGTTCGGGCGCTCACCGTTTCGATCCCTTGCACGAATGCTGAATGTACTGACCACCCCGGGCCACGACGGAGAGTGGTCTCCAGTCCAGTGCACGGGTTGTCGGTGGTCTGTGGTCCACTGGTCGTCATGGTGAGCAAGGTCGACGGAGTCCGGAGTCTCGATGCGTTGCGCGAGCTGGTCCACAGTGGCGCGGAGCCCGAGTACCAGCTCTTCTACGGCCACACCCCGCTCAAGAGCGGCCGGGTCAACGCCGCCTGCCTGAGCCAGTGGTGGGTGGCGCCGTTCGTCGCGGGCGGCGAGCGCTACCCAACGGCCGAGCACTACATGATGGCGGGCAAGGCCGAATTGTTCGGCGACTACGACGCCGCGCGGGCGATCCGGGAGGCGCCGGACCCCAAGACCGCCAAGATCCTCGGCCGCGAGGTCGCGAACTTCGACGCGGAGAAATGGGAGCGGCACCGCTTCGACATCGTCGTCGACGGCAATCTGGAGAAGTTCCGCCAGCACGCCGAACTGCGCGAGTTCCTGCTGAGCACGGGCGACAAGGTGATCGTCGAGGCGTCCAAGATGGACCTGATCTGGGGCAGCGGCGTCGCCCGTGACGACAAGAACGCCACGCGCCCCGACTACTGGCGCGGGCAGAACCTGCTGGGCTTCGCGCTCATGGAGGTCCGGGAGCAGCTGCGCGGCTAGCCGTCGACGCCGAGCGTCTTCTGAAGCGCCTTGTTCGCCTTACGCGCCATATCCGCGACGGCTTCGCGACGCGCGGCGTCGGCGGCGTAGTCGTCTTGCCGGTTCCGCACGACGCGGGCCGGTGAGCCGACGGCGATCGAGTAGTCCGGGATGTCACCCCGCACCACGGCGTGCGCGCCGAGGACACAGCCGCGGCCGACCCTGGTGCCCTTGAGCACGGAGACCTTGGTGCCGATCCAGGTGTCCGGACCGATCCGCACCGGCGATTTCACGATGCCCTGGTCCTTGATCGGGACGGTGATGTCGGTGGTGACGTGGTCGAAGTCGCAGATGTAGACCCAGTCCGCGACGAGCGTGGCCGCGCCGAGTTCGATGTCGAGGTAGCCGTTGAGCACGTTCTGGCGGCCGAACACGGCTTTGTCGCCGATGCGCAGCGAACCTTCGTGGCAGCGGATCGCGTTGCCGTCGCCGATGTGCACCCAGCGGCCGATCTCCAGGCGCCCGTAGCCGGGACGGCAGTGGATCTCGACGTCCTTGCCGAGGAACACCATGCCACGCAGGATGATGTGCGGATTCGCGATCCGGAACTTGAGCAGCCGCCAGTACCGGACCAGGTACCAAGGTGTGTAAGCGCGGTTTCGCAGCACCCAGCGCAGCGAATCCGCGGTCAGGAACTTCGCCTGCCTCGGGTCGCGACGGGCCTGGCCCCAGGCGCGGAGCCTCGACAACGCGGGCGCACCCCACATGGACGTCATACCGGTGACCGTAACCTGTGATCAGGCCGCTGACCGCAAAGGGGAGCACGCGTATGGGCACCAAGCTGATCATCGACACCGACCCCGGGGTCGACGACGCTTTCGCGCTGGCGCTCGCCGCGCGGTCCGACGACGTCGACCTGCTGGGCGTGACCACGGTGTTCGGCAACGTCCCGCTGAGCCACACCACCGCCAACGCGCGGCGGCTGCTGCGGCTGTTCGGCCGTGACGACGTGCCCGTCGCCGCCGGCGCGGCGCGGCCGCTGGTCTACGACAACGCCAGAGCCGCCGGCTTCGTCCACGGCCAGGACGGCCTGTCCGGGCACGCCGGGCTGCTGCCGGAGGCGACGCGCCCGCTCGACGGACGCGGCGCCGTCCGTCTGCTGGCGGAGCTGCTCGAAGCCGCCGACGAACCGGTGACCATCGCCCCGATCGGCCCGCTCACGAACATCGCGCTGCTGCTGGCCGCCCATCCGGAACTGCGCGAGAAGATCGGCCGCCTCGTCATCATGGGCGGCGGCGTGACCAAGGGGAACTCCACCACGGCCGCCGAGTTCAACATCTGGAGCGATCCCGAGGCCGCGCGCCGGGTACTGGCCGACGAGGACATCCCGACGGTGCTGGTCCCGCTGGACATCACGCATCAGTGCACGGTCGACACCACCTGGCTCGGCAAACTCGCCGCGTCCGGCCCGCTCGGCGCGGCACTCGAAGCGTTCACCCCCACCTACGTCGAGCACTACAGCCCGATCCTCGGTTTCCCGGGGATGGTCATGCACGACGCGGTCGCGGTCGCCGAAGCGATCCGGCCGGGGATCCTCGACACCGAGTCGTATCCGGTGGACGTCGATTGCGGCTTCGGCCCCGCGCGCGGGGCGACCCTCGTCGACCGGCGAAGGCTGCGAAGCACCGATCCGCAAGCCGTACCGGGGCGCGTCATCGACGTCGCGCTGACCACCGACGTCGAGGCCTTCCGTGACTTCGTTCTCGGCCGTATCATCGGCGGCCGCTGATGGAACACGAAACCTCGCGCCGCCGCAGACTTCCGGTGATCGTCGCCGCGGTCGTCGTCGCGGGCGCCGCACTGGTCGCCGCCATCACCTTCGCGCCGAAGGACGACACCAAGCCGGAAGCCGCCGCTGTCCAGTCCTCGGTTCCGCCCGCGCCGCCGTCGTCGTCGGCCCCCGCGGAGATGCCGAAGGAACAGCCGAAGGTCCCGCAGCAGATGGGGCAGGAGTTCGACGCCTGGGTGTCGAAGACCAGCGGCTGGCTCGACATCCCGCTGCGCGCGATGACCGGCTACGCGAAGACCACCGTGACGCTGAGCAAGGAAACGCCGGGCTGCCGGCTGTCGTGGGTGACGTTGGCGGCGCTCGGGAAGATCGCGTCGGACCACGGCCGGGCCACCGGTTCGAGTATCAACGCCGACGGCGTGATGACCGTGCCGCTCGGGATGATCGAGGTCCGCGACTTCTACAACAAGGTCGTGTCCGTCCAGAACGCGAGCGGGCCGCTGCAGCTGGCGCCCGCGATCTGGAGCCGGTTCCAGGCTTCGGCGAGCGGCGGCAAACCGGATCCGCAGAACATCGACGACGCCACCCTCACCGCCGGCCGGGCGCTGTGCGCGGGCGGTCGCGACCTCGGCCAGGGCCAGACCTGGTGGAACGCGGTGAGCACGCTGCAACCCGCGCCGCTGCTGATGCACCGCACGCTCGCGACGGTGAACGTCTACGGCACCGTCGGCCAGAGCCCGCAGCCGCCGAACGCCGCGGCGCTCAGCGCGGTCAACTTCGCCATCGACAAGATCGGCCTGCCCTACGTCTGGGGCGGAAACGGCACCGGCGGCGGCGACCCCGGTTTCGACTGCTCCGGCCTGACCACGGCCGCGTACGCCAGTGCCGGTGTCAAGCTCATGCGCACCGCCCACACGCAGTACCACAGCGTGACCAAGGTGACCGATCCCCAGCTGGGCGACCTGATCTTCTACGGCGAGCCGAACACGAAGATCCACCACGTCGGGCTGTACATCGGGAACCAGCAGATGATCGACGCCCCGCAGACCGGACAGGCGGTGCAGGTGCACACCTACCGGAAGCAGGGCGACGACTACGCCGGGGCGGGGCGCCCGGCCACCTGACGCACTCCGTGGTCAGCGGCGGAAGGCGTCCGCGTTGTCGCGTGCCCACTCGGCGAAGGTGAGCGCGGGGCGGCCCAGGAGGTCTTCCACGGTGCCGGTGGTGGGGCCGGGGCGTTCGTTGTAGTCGGCCAGGGAGCCGAGCAGGCGGGCGGGGACCTCCTCGGGCAGTCCTTGCGCGAGCATGCCCTGCCGTACTTGTTCGGGCGGAAGTTCCTGGAAGGACAGCGTCCGATCGACGGCGTTGCCGATCATCCGCACCTTCTCGTATTGGTCCAGCGACTGTGGACCGGTCAGCGTGTACTCGGAATTCGCCGGGATGCCACCGCGAAGGGCTTGTACGGCGACCTCGGCGATGTCGGTTTCGTGGATCGGGGAGGTGGCGGCTCGGCCGTACGCGCCGCGCACCACATCACCCGCTTTGAGCTGTGGCGCCCAAGCCAGCGCGTTGGCGGCGAAGTCGGCAAGGCGCAGGATCGTCCACTTCAGACCCGAGCCGGTGACGAGGTCCTCGGCGGCGGAGAATTGGGCGGCGAAACGGGCTTCCCCTGCCGGGTACTCCACGGTGGTGGCCGAAAGCAGCACTACGCGCTGTACGCCTTGTCCCGCGGCCAGCTTCAGTAACTCGCCGAGGCCAGGGCCGGTCGCGCGCGGGCTGATCTGTATCGCCTCGACGCCTTCGAGCGCCGCCTCTATCCACTGTGGACGGAACAGGTCACCAGTGACGGCTTTCACGTCGCCGGGAAGCGGCGCACCGCCAGGGCCGCGAGTGACCGCGGCGACGGCGGCACCCTCGCGCAGCAGCAGATTCATCACCTGACGGCCTACGACGCCGTTGGCTCCGGTGATCAGCATCATGATGGTCTTTCCTTTGCTCGATCGAGGGATGCGGCGGCGGACTCTCACACGGTGATCGCGACGGGCTCTTCGGCCGGGATCACGTGGCGGCGACGGGTCGGGGCCATCGACGTCGGGTGCGAGATGCTCCAGGCCGCGGACTTGCAGATCAGCTCCTTCAGGCGGGCCGCCGTCTTGCCGGTGAGCGCGGAGGGTTTGGGCTGGTCGTCCGGCGTCACCCACTGCACGATGGCGTCGCGGCGGCCGAGGCTGACGCACTGGCCGGTGTAGCCGATCTTGTTCGGGGGAATCGGGCCTCCGGTCAGCCGGGCGGCGATGGCGTCGGCCGCCAGGTGGGCCGAGGGAACGCCCGAAGCGCACGACATCCGCAAGGTGTCGCCGCTCGCGCCCGGTGCGAACGCGGCGTCGCCGACGGCGTACACGTCGGGGTGCGAGACCGACCGCATGGTCTCGTCGACGACGATCTGCCCGGTAGCGGAAACCTCCAGGGTCGTGGCCGCGGCGATGGGGTGGACGGCGAAGCCCGCCGTCCAGACGGTCACCTGGGCCGGGATCGCGCGGCCGTCGGCGGTGACCACGCCGGTCGGCTCGACGCCCGCGATGTCGGTGTGCTCGTGCACGGTGATGCCGAGCCGGTCGATCGCCTTGCGCAGGTGGCCCTGCGCCTTTTCGCTCAGCCAATCGCCGAGGCCGCCTCGGGCGGCGAGTGAGACCTCGAGGTCCGGCCGGGCTTCGGCGATCTCGGTGGCGGCCTCGATGCCGGTGAGACCGCCACCGACGACGAGCACGGTGCCGCCCGCGGTGAGGTCGGCCAGCCGCGCGCGCAGCCGCAGGGCGGACTGCTTGCCGGCGATGTGGTGCGCGTGCTCGGCGACGCCGGGAACGCCGTGATCGGCGGCAGTGCTGCCGAGGGCGTAGACGAGCGTGTCGTAGTCGATCTCGCCGGAACCGTCGGCGAGGGCGACGGTCTTGCGCTCGGCGTCGACAGCGGCGACCCGTGCGATCCGCACCTGCACACCCGTACCGGCGAAGACTTCGGCCAGCGGGCGGGGCTTCAGGTCCTGGCCGGTCGCGAGCTGGTGCATGCGGACGCGCTCGACGAATTCGGGGTCGGCGTTGACGAGGGTGATCTCGGTGTCGGCGGGGTGCAGCCGCTTGGCCAGACGCCCGGCGGCGTTGGCTCCGGCGTATCCGGCCCCGAGGACGACGATGCGGTGCTTCATGGTCTCGCTCCTGTCTGGTCGGTGTTCGCTTCCTGAACCGGACAGCGGCACGAAACCTGACAGATGCGAGTTGTGATCCAGGTCACCAGTTGGTGACGAGTGATTCCCCGTGGTCCGAAGCGGCCCATCGGCGGGCCGCGCGGTCGAGTTTGGCCGGGTTCGCCTGGGTGTGGACGGCCGCGATGCCGTCGGTGGTCACGTCGAGGGTGAGGACGATGACGACCCGGCCGCCGACCGTCAGCACCAGCGTGGGCATCCCGTTGGCGACCGCGGCGAACAGGACGGGCCTGCCGCCGATCAGCTCCCATCTGGCCGCGCTGGGCTGGAACAGCCCGCGCAGGAACCTCGCCACCCGGAGCGCACCGGTGATCGGCCGCGGCAGCGAGAAGAACACACCACCGGCGTCGCCCGCGTGGATCGCGTCGTCGGTCAGCATCCGCACCAGGGAGTCGGTCTTGCCGCTGAGTGTCGCGGCGAGGAACTCCTCGACGATCTTCCGGGCCGCGGCCGCGTCGACCTCCACCCGGCGCCGGTCGGCTGCCAGATGCTGCTTGGCCCGCCGGTAGATCTGCTGACAGTTCGACTCGGTGAGGTCGAGCACCTCGGCGATCTCGCCGTGCGAGTAACCGAACGCCTCGCGCAGCACGTAGACGACGCGTTCCTTGGCAGAGAGCCGTTCCATCAGGGTGAGCATCGCGATCGAGACCGACTCACGCTGCTCGACGGTGTCGGACGGGCCGAGCATCCGGTCACCGGCGAAGACCGGCTCGGGAAGCCATTGGCCCACATAGGTCTCCCGCCTGGCCCGCGCCGAGGTGAGCCGGTTGAGACAGAGGTTGGTGAGCACCTTCGTCAGCCACGCCTCGGGCGTCTCGATCAGCTCCCGATCGGCGGACTGCCAGCGCAGGAACGTGTCCTGCACCGCGTCCTCGGCGTCGCTCGCGGACCCCAGCAGGCGGTACGCGATCGCCTCCAGCCGCGCCCTCGCCGCCTCGAATGCCTCGACCTCGTGCGTTCCCACCAGCATGGTTTCCAGTTAACCATCCCGAACAGGCCGCGACGGAGCTACCGCCGCGGCCATCGGCCGAGGCTCAGGACGCGCGATCCCCGTTCCCGAACAGGTCGAGCAGCCGCGCGGGAGGCTCGTCACCGAACAGGCTCTCGATGAGGAAGTCCTCGTCGATCGGGGTTTCCCAGCGCGTGAACATGGCCTCCTCGTATTCGGCGAGCGCGGCTTCGACGTCGCCGGGACGGGCGGCGAGGGCCTTGCCGAGTTCGGCGCCGTCGAGCATCGCCAGGTTGGCGCCTTCCCCGTTCGGTGCCCCGAGGTGCGCGGCGTCGCCGACGAGGGTCACCCCCGGCACGCGGTTCCATCGACGCCCGGTCGGCAGGGCGAAGAACGGACGATGGATCGGCGCGATGTCGCTTTCGGTGATCAGCGCGAGGAGTTCCGGTGCCCAGCCGTCGAACTCGCGCGCGATCCGCGCGGTGGCCGCGGCGGTGTCGGTGAAGTCGATGGCTTCGAACCAGTCCAGCGGTTCGGTGATCTCCACGTAGGCGTGCAAGGTGTCACCCCGCTCGCGGTGCGCGTTGATGCCCTTGCCCGGGGTGGCCCCGCTCCCGAACATCGAGCCGCCGCCGACCGCCTTGGCCGCGGCGACGTGCCGGGTGTCGGCGTCGAACAGATAGGTCTCGACGACGGACGTGCCGGTGTACTCCGGTGTGGCGTCCGTGAGCAGCGGCCGCACCCGTGACCAAGCGCCGTCGGCGCCGACCAGGAGACCGGTGACCGTGGTGGTGCCGTCGGCGAAGGTCACTTCGTGGCGGCCGTCGTCCAGCGTCCGGGCACCGACGGCTTTGCCCGACCACCGGACGGTGCCGTCCGGAAGCGAGTCGAGCAGCATCTGCCGCAGTTCGCCGCGGTACACCTCGGGACGGCCACCCGTACCGTCGTCGCCCTTCTCGAACAGGACGGTCCCGTCCGAATCGAGGACGCGCAGCGCCTGGCGGCCTTCCAGGATCAGCCCGCGGAACTCGTCCATCAGGCCTGCCGCCTCGACGGCGAGCTGGCCGTTGTAGTCGTGGATGTCGAGCATCCCGCCCTGCGCCCGCGCCATCGGCGAGGGCTCGCCCTCGTGGACGACGGCCGGAATCCCGTGAACGTGCAGCACCCTGGCCAGGGTGAGGCCGCCGAGCCCGGCGCCGATGATCGTGACAGGAGTGTGCATGGTGTGCCCCTTGTGCCTCGCGACTGGAATGACATTCCAGATGTTGTCGCGGGTGGCTGGCAGGCAACGCACACGGCGCTGGCACGGGCCTGACAGGCACTGTCAGCCGGCGCGGCTCAGGACCTGGGACTCACCAGTGTCTCCGGTTTGAACGCGTAGACGGCACCGTCCTGGACGAGCACATGCCATTCACCGCAGACCTTGTCGGTCCGGCTTTCCTGGCCTTGCGGCCACCACGGGGCGATCAGCGTGGCCGTCTGAGGCGCGGCGGGACCCGGCACGCAGAGGTCGGGCAGTTCCCCGCCGGTGAACCGCAGGAGCCGCTCCGAACCGGTGGTCCGGATGACCTCGGTGACCGACGCGGCCTTGTCCGGTACCCACTCCGGCAGCCGGGCGTTCTCGTCCCGCTTGCCTTCCGCGCCGGTCGGGTAGCCGACCGTCTTGACATGACCGTTCGCCTTTTCGGTCAGGCCTTCTTTGAGACCGCATCCGGTCAGCGCGACCGTCGCCGTCGCGGCGGCGAGCGCCGTCGCCGTGATCTTCATGTTCATACGATCGAGTCAAGCGGACGGAAATGGCGGCGGGATCGGTCTTTCGGCCCCGCCGGGCGACCATCCGGCCGATCTTCACGGCGAAGTCTTCGACATGGTGGCGTGGCCGTTCCATCGGGACACCGCGGCGATCGCGGCGGCCTGCACGAACTACCATTCCGCGGATGACCGCCTACCACGATCTTGACGTGTTCGAGGAAGCCGCTTCCCTGCCGGAGCGCCAGCAGAAGATCCTGCTGACCATCCGCGATTGGGTGGTCGAGCACGGGTACTCGCCGAGCACGCGGGAGATCGGCGAAGCGGTCGGGCTGCGGTCAACGTCCTCGGTCTCGAAGCATCTGGCGGCCTTGGAGGAGAAGGGTTTTCTCCGCCGCAGCAGCTCGATTTCCCGGCCCATCGACGTGCGCGCGTTCCTGCACGGCACGCAGTCGCGACAGTCCACAGAGGACTCCGTGCCGGTTCCCGTCGTCGGTGACATCGCCGCGGGAACACCCATCTCGGCCGTCGAGCACGTCGACGACGTGATGACCCTTCCGCGTGAACTTACCGGTCGCGGGAACGTCTTCGGGCTGCGGGTGCGCGGTGATTCGATGATCGACGCGGCGATCTGCGACGGCGACATCGTCGTGGTGAAGCAGCAGCAGGAGGCGCATTCCGGCCAGATCGTCGCCGCGATGATCGACGAGGAGGCCACGGTCAAGGTGTACCGCCGCCGCGACGGCCACGTGTACCTCGAACCGCGCAACCCCGCCTACGACGTCATCGACGGGGATCGCGCGGCCGTGCTCGGCGTCGTGGTCTCGGTGCTGCGCAGCGTCTGAGTTTCCGTCGGTGGGCCGGTGTAGCTTCCGGCCCATGTACGAAATCGACTTCGTCGAGTTCCCGTCGAACTCGGCAGACGACTCGGGCCGGTTCTTCGAGAAGGCCTTCGGCTGGACGGCGACGCCGTACGGTCCGGAATACAGCGACGTCCAGAGCGGCGGCGTGGTCTCGCTCGGCTTCCAGCAGGACGCCGCTCAGCAGCCTGCGGCGCCGCTCGTGACGATCCGCACCGACGACCTCGGACGGGCGAGGGATTCCGTCGAGGCGGCGGGCGGAGTCGTCACGGTCGAGCCGTTCGCCTTCCCCGGTGGGCGCCGGTTTCACTTCCGCGAGCCCGGCGGCGCCGAACTGGCGGTGTGGTCCCGGGACGCCTGACCTCAAACGGCGAACCCGAGCACCAGTGACGCGGCCACGGGCGCCAGGTACATCAGCGGGAAAGCGACGTGCGAAGGCCAGTGCGCGCGGAGCACGGTGATCACGGCGCCGGTGAAGTAGAGCACCAGGCCGATCCCGGCCGCGACCCCGATCACGGGTACCCACAGGCCCGCGATCAGGCCGAGCGCGCCCGCGGCCTTGGCGACACCGAGCAGGTTCCACCAGGAGTGCGGGACGGCGTAGTCGGCCAGCGGCTGCACGACCCACTTGGCGCGGAAGAAGATCGAGGCGGCCGAGAAAGCGGCCATGAACGCTCCGACGACGGTGACGATGACGTAAGCGGTGGACATTTCGGTTTCTCCCTTGGTTCTCGGTGCTTCGTCGGGTTGACCCCGGCCACCGGACCGATGTGACAGCGCGGCGCGTGAACCACGTCACAGCCCGCGACGGCCACGTTCGCCGACCTAAGGCCCGAAGCGGCCAGGATGCTCCTCACCGTCAAGAAGGAGCACCTGCTCGGCCCGCAGGTCCCGGAGGATCTCGCTGGCGACCTCCTGACACTCGACAAACGCCTGGTCGCACTCCTGATCAGGCTCGCCGAGCGGCTCTGGGACCGGCGGGACGCCCAAGCCGTCGAGGTGCTCACGACCTGCGTGGTCGACCTGCCGACGGCCCTGTTCCGCCGCGCGTTCACCGCGGGCGAGCCCATTTCCGAACACTCCGCGATGAAGCCCGGTGTTCGTGCTCGACCTCGGCGACGCGCGAGACCTCGGGCTCGTGGACGCCGTCGCCGAGGAGCCGGCCCTGCTGGAGTACGCCGCCGACGTCGTCCGTCCGCTCGCCGGAAAGGATCGCGGCACCATTTCCGCGATCAAGACCACGATGTTCACCCCGGCCGTGACGGCACTTCGCACCGCGTAAGGGCACAATCGTCGATCGTGAGCGAAGATATTTTGCGCGCCGAGGACCCGGACATCGCCGAAGCCCGCAATGGGGACGCCGCGGCGTTCAATCGCCTGGTGGAGCCGCTGCGCCGCGAGTTGCACGCCCACTGCTACCGCATGCTCGGCTCGCTCCACGACGCCGACGACGCCTTGCAGGACGCGCTCCTGCGGGCCTGGCGAGGACTGGAGCGGTTCGAGGGCCGCAGCTCGATGCGTACGTGGCTCTACACCGTCGCCACGCGCACCTGTCTCGACACCGCCGCCGCACGCGGTAAACGCGCCCTGCCGATGGATCTGGGCCCGTCGAGCGAACACGCAGTACTTGAGCACGTGCCGGTGACCGAGGTCGCGTGGCTCGGCCCGTATCCCGACGGGAGCCTCGGCCAAGGCCCTGCCGGACCCGACACGCTGTACGAACAGCGCGAGACCGTCGAGCTGGCCTTCGTCGCCGCGTTGCAGCATCTGCCCGGCAACCAGCGAGCCGCGCTGCTGCTCTTCGACGTCCTCGGCTTCTCCGCCGCCGAGATAGCGTCCACAATGGACACTTCGGTCGCGGCGGTGAACAGTGCGCTGCAACGCGCGCGAGCCATCGTGGCCGAGAAGGTGCCCTCGCCCAGCCAGCAGCAGACCCTGCGAAAGCTCGAGGACACCCGGGTCCGCGGGATCGCCGCGGACTTCGCCTCCGCGCTGGAGCGCGGTGACGCCGACGCGCTCGTGGCGTTGTTGACCGAGGACGTCACCTGGTCCATGCCGCCGCTCGCGCACTGGTACCGAGGCATCGAGGCCGTCACCGACTTCGCCGTCGAGGTTCCGCTCGGCCGGTGCCCGAGCTGGCGCAGCGAGATCATCACCGCCAACGGCCAGCCCGCGGTGGCCTGTTACGTCGGAGAGTCGGCCGAAGCCACGCACCACGCCTGGTCGATCAACGTGCTCTCGCTGCGGGACGAACGGATCCGCGAGATCACGTCGTTCCTCGACCCGACCCTGTTCACGAGGTTCGGCCTTCCGCCGACAAAGCCCTGATCGCCTGAGGCTCAGCCTCGCCGCGCGCTCCCGCGCAGTGACAAGGAGTGGCCGGGATTGAGCTTGCGGCCGAGGCGGTCGGCCTTGGGCCACCGGACGTCGGTCGCCCAGCCTGCCTTCTCGAACAGCCAGATCAGCCGCGCGGAGATGTCGAGCTGACCGCGTCGGACACCGTGCCGGGCGCCGGTGGGGTCGGCGTGGTGGGAGTTGTGCCAGGACTCGCCCATCGAAGCGATGGCGAGCGGCCAGAAGTTCGCGGACTTGTCGCGGGCGGCGAACGGGCGGTCACCGATCAGGTGACACAGCGAGTTCACCGACCACGTCACGTGGTGCAGCAGCGCGACCCGGACCAGGCTCGCCCAGAAGAACGCGGTCAGCGCACCCCACCACGACATCGTGATCAGCCCGCCGAGCACGGCCGGGGCCAGCAACGTCACGAGGGTGAGCACCGGGAACAGGCGATCGATCCGGGCGATGTCACGGTCGGCCTGCAGATCCGGCGCGAACCGTTCGACGTTGGTCTTCTCGCGGTCGAACAGCCAGCCCATGTGGGCGTGCCAGAAACCGCGGGCCAGCGCGGCCGGGGTGGTGCCGAACCGCCACGGGGAGTGCGGGTCGCCCTCGCGGTCGGCGAAGGCATGGTGACGCCGGTGGTCGGCCACCCAGCCGATGACCGGACCCTGCATGGCCATGCTGCCGGTGACCGCGAGCGCGATCCGCAGGCCGCGGTTGGCCTTGAAGGCACCGTGGGTGAAGTAGCGGTGGAAACCGATGGTCACCCCGAGGCCGGTCAGGAAGTAGAACCCGACGGCAAGGCCGAGATCCACCCAGCCGAGTCCCCAGCCCCACGCGAAGGGGACGGATGCGGCCAGTGCCACCAGTGGCACCACCGCGAACAGCTTGACGAGAAGGTTTTCGGTGCGGGACTGCTCACCGGACAACAGTGGTTGCGGCGCTTGCCGCTCCACGCTGTCCGGAGGGGTGAGAACTGAGGTCATGTCGTCGTTTCTTGTCGATGGCCGGGACTTGTACCGGCTGGATCAGCCGGTGACACGGCACGACGCGAAAAGGCGACGCCCGCGACGAATTCTGCGCGAGCGTGCTGGACAACACGACACCCAAAACGTTGAGCTACCCGTTCAACGAACAGTGTCGTCCGAAGGTTCCTGGGTGGGGTAGGAGGGCTCGCGAAACAGATCGTCGTATCGCTCGCCCTGAGGGGCCGTGTGGTCGTGTCGCTCGACCTGAGTGTCGAGCGGGTGACTGAACAGCGCACTGTCCATGCTGTGAGTTTTGACGGTGAAACCTTTCGAATGGGGACCGCTCATCCGCGGTCTTCGGCGAGGCCGGGGGCGAATTCCGCCCGTCTCGTGCCGGATCGGCGTCACGCTGGAAGAGCGGCGCCACCTCTGAGGATACACGCCCCGGGGCCGGAACCCCAGGGCGTCCGCCCTCGATCAGCCGTTTGACGGCGCCGTCACGTTCAGCGCCGCGACGACGGCTTCCTCCTCATCGGCGAAATGCGCTTCGAGCCTCCCCGCGAGCGCGTCGAGGTCGTCGCGCAGCCGGACCGGGTCACTCTCGCCGTGGACGTACCCCTCGACGAGGTCGCGGATCCGCTTCTGCAGCGCCGCGACGACGACGTGATCCTCCTCGAGTTTCTCCAACGTCGGCGCGAGCGCGGGAAACCGTTGTGCCAGCATCGGAAACGCGCCCATGTCCTCGCCCGTATGATGTTTGGTCAGCGCCTCGCAGAACGAAACACAGTGCGCCCGCAGGGTTTTCCCCATACTGAGCGAAGTCGCGCGGCCGGCGACGAGGTCGTCGACTCCGGCGCGCAGTGTCTTGAGCTCCCCGCGCAACCACTCGTGGACCTCCACCAGGAAATCCCCCATTCCTCGCACCCGGTCGTCGATCCGGTGCAGGATCAAGACGGGTAGTTCCCGCGACGTTTTCGCCTGGTATTCGGCGAATCCCGGTTCCGCGGCGACGACCTTCGCGAACAACGCGTCACGCTCCGCCCCGGGCGGAATGGCCGCGATCGCCTCGTAGGTCTCGGTTCCCGTCTCGATCGTGACCCTGTGGTCGTGCCGGATGTTGTGATACCAGCCGGGATGCTTCGGCGCTCCCATGTTCGAGGCCACGACGACGGTCTTGCCGTCGATCTCGAGGTACGCCAACGGATTCGTCCGTCGCTCACCGCTCTTCGCTCCGGTGGTGGTCAGCAGGATCAGCTCCCACTCCTCGAACTTTCCCTTGTGCTGCCTGAATTCTTCGATAACCCTGTCGTTGAAGCCGGTCAACGCGTTCCTTTCCCATCACTATGTCGACAGGAGAGCGGAACCGCCACCGGAAAAAGGCACGACGACGATGACCCACTGACACAAGGGGTCCCGAACACACCGCATGGAGGCGTCATCCCACGACGAGGGGATGTGGATTACGAGAGACGGTGTGTGCCGATCTCTGGTGGCTGAGTAGCCGCTACCTCCATGCGTAGGCCCATACGGGGCTCGAAGACGACGCTAGCACAAGGTCGACTTCTCGTGCACCAGGCGTTGTTCGTGGAGGCGAAGCGGGCTTTGCGGGCGGAGTGGTCGACGAGCTGAATCAAGCGCGGAAGTTCACCGGTTGAAATCGCCTGTAGTCTGAATATGCGATAGCACAGGTGTTCGAGCGCGGGTATTGTTGAGGTTGTGGCCAGCGAAAACAGTCCTGAGGCGGTGCCCACTGAGTGGTGGCGTGTCGATACTGCGACGCTGCATGCCCGCAAGCAGGAAATCGAGGTTCTGAAGCGGCAGTTGGAGGCGGAGCAGTACGCGATCCTGGCGGAAATCAATTCCCGCGGTGTCCGTGGATGCAGTGGTCATTCGACGTTGGCGGCGATGATCTTCGAAGACTTTCATGTCACGGACAAGGAAGCCGGAGTCCGCGCGGACCGGGTGCTGGCCCTGCATCCGGGTCCTGCTATCGGTGGAGATCCGCAGCCGCCGTTGGCGCCGTTGACGGCCGAAGCCGCGGCGGAGGGTGCGATCGGCGGCGGCCAGATCGACGCGATCATCCGTACCCTTGCCCGGATCCCGTCCACGGTTGCGGAGGAGGATGTGCGGGGCGGGGAGAAAATCCTCGTCGATCTGGCCCGCCGCGCCGGGCCACGCCAGATCGCCCGCGCCGGACGACGGCTCTTGGACAAGCTGGATCCCGATGGGAAAGAGCCGCGGAGTGAGGATCCGAAAGACACCAGGCCGGAGTTGCGGTTCGTGAAGCACCGTGACGGCACCCTGGGGCTCAAGGCCAGACTGGATCTTGAAACGTATGCGCGGTTGAAGTCCGACCTCGACCCGATGGCGAAACCGCACAAGGCCATCGACGGGGTCCGGGACTCCCGTACCCAGGACGAGCGTTATGGGGATGCGTTCACCGACTATGTGCGGCTGAAGACCACCAGCCGGAACCTTCCCGGCCAGGCCGGGGAGGCCACCCACATCCTCGTCACCATGTCCTACGACGACCTCATGCGGGACCTCGGCGAAGCGCATCTGGATCTCGTCGGGCCGATCAGCGCCACCGATGCCCGCATCCTGGCCTGTGATGCCCGTGTCCGGCCCGGTGTTTTGGGCACCGCGGGCGAACCCTTGGACATCGGCCGATCCAAACGGACAGTGTCACTGGCCCAGAAGTACGCGTTGACCATCCGCGACGGAGGCTGCGCCTTCCCAGGCTGCGACATGCCCGTACCCCGCTGCACCGCACACCACATCGTCTTCTGGCGACACCACGGCGAAACCAAAATCGACAATCTCGTGCTCCTCTGCACCAAGCATCACCGGTTGATCCACCACAGCGAATGGAAAGTCGTCATCGCCCAAGACGGACTGCCAGAGTTCACCTCACCCGCCTACCTCGACCCGACAGGCGAACCGAGACGCAACACCATGCACCTCAGGACATAGGCCGAAGCTACTGAGCTTCTGTGTGGAAATTCGGCATGCGTGGAGCGCCGGTCTTCGATCTTGCTCCAGGCACCCTCGCCGATGTCGCTAATCGCGACATTCATAGCTCCTGATCAAGGAGTTGATGGTCACCATGCCCGGCATGACTCACGTGAGGGGCAAGCCGAATGTGGCGTGCCCGCGCGGGGGTCGTGAGTGGCGATTCGTGTTCTAACCCGAATCCCCGCTCACGAACGACCAGGCCGAAGGGACCCTTCGCCACACCTGAAGCGGAGAAGGACGCCCCCGCACCCTGCCGAGACCCACGTCCTCCGCCGGACGCATCGCCGGCACGATCCAGGCGCAACGTCCTTATTCCCACGCAGTCACGGCCGGTATCGCCTTTGTCATCACCCCCGCACCCGACACGGCCTTCGCCTCGCCTCTCGACAACCACACTCCTCCAGCACCGCGCGGATCACGTGCCGCGCGTTGCCTGCCATCGCGGCGTTCGTCTTCCGGTAGTACGGCAGTGCGATCAGCGCCTGCGAAAGCGTCCGTCCTCGGCCGCGCGTCCAGGTCGCGTCGTCCACGCGCAACGCCTCACGGAAGGCCTCCCTCGCCTCTGTGGGCAACAGATTCCAGGCCGGGAACAGGTCACAGGCCGGGTCGCCCATCCCCAGACAGCCGAAGTCGAGCACCGCGGAAAGCCTGTCGCCGTTGACCAAAAGGTTGCCCGGCATCAGATCCGCGTGCAGCCACACCGGTGGCCCGTCCCAGGCCGCGGCTCCTAACGCCTTCTCCCAGACGGCGATGGCGGCGTCACAGTCGACGTTCTCCTCTTGAATCGCGCGTAGGCGCTCGATGGCCGCACGAGTCTCCGCGTCGAGTGACGCGAGTGGCCCGCCGCGGTGTGCCGTCGGCGCCCCCGGGAGGGTGATCTTGCGCATCGCCGTCACGAATTCCGCCAGCTCTTCGGCCAACTGGACGGGTCGGGTCAGCGCGCCCGCCCGCGGATGCTCCCCCGGCAACCAGCGATATACCGACCATCGCCATGGATAGCCCTCGTCCGCCTGGCCCGCCCCGGTCACTTCGGGAATGGGCGCGGGTAGCCGAGGCGCGAGACGGGGCAACCACTTCTGCTCCAGCGCCACGTCCTCGGCACCGCTTTCACCGAGTGGCAGCCTCACGACGAGGTCGTCACCCAGCCGGAACATGGCGTTGACCGTGCCACCGGACGGCAACCGTTCGACCGCGAGCCCGGCCCAATGGGGGAACTGCGCCGCGATCAACCGCCGCACGAGTTCCTCGTCGACGGGATACCTCTGCCCAGTACTCACGGCGAACATCTGACCGCCGGCTGTCGTCCACCGTCAAACGGTTTCCTCCAGGCCGAGGAGTTCCGGCCGCACCGCGTAGCTCCGCCAATACCGCCCCGGATCCTCGACCAGACGTGGTGATCGCGGCGAGCTCTCGCCCGTCCCAGACGAGGTCCACGCGGCCGTCCGGGAGCGCCCAGGACCGGCAGTACGCCCCCGCCCACCGACAAGATGCGCGTCACTTGATCTTGCTGGAGACTGCCGAGCGTGCTGAGGCCGGTACTCGACCCGTCCCCCGCCGAGTGGATCTCCTCCCGACTCGGTGGGGCGTTCGGCGCGGCCTGCCGCACGGTCCCCCGCGGATACGCCGCCTACGCCCGGATCTGCCACCCCGCCGAACGCGACCGTGGCGGCTGGGCGAGCTGGAGCGAAGCCGCGGCGGAAACGGGGCGGCGCGCACACGGCGCCATGCAGTGGCACGCCCTCGTGGGCTCCCCGGATCCGGTGAACCTCACCGGCTCACTCTGGCGGGGCTCGCCGCCCGGCCGCGGCACTCTGCCGTCGCACAGCCTCACGGCCCTGCTGGCCGTCCTGCGCGACCATACGTCCACCTCGGACGCCTGGTTCTGTCTGTGGGAAGGCTACGGCTGGGCCGACGAGGCCACGCTGTCCCGCGAACACCTGGAAGCGCCTCGGCTGCGGCATCCCGGCCGCGACTACCTGCTGTTCACCGGGCAGCTGACGGCGGCGACGGAACTCGGCTGGCGGCCCCGGCCGAGCTGGTTCGAGGCGCAATCCCCCAACCTGTTCTGGCCGGACGACCGCGCGTGGTGCGTGGCCACCGAGGTCGACTTCGACTCGACCCTCGTCGCCGGTGAGGAGGCCCTGGTCGACGCGCTCCTCAAGACGCCCGGCCTGGAGGCCTGGCGAATCGAACCCGACACCTCGCTCGCGGCCGACGGGGACCGGATCAACCAGCTCCCGTGAAGGCCCCCTCAAGGTAGGAAAGGAGGCCTTCACGGACAGCGGGCTAGGTCAGCGCTCTTCGATCGCGTCGACCTTCGACGGGTAGAAAGCGACGTGGTCCTTGATCTCGGCGACCGCGTCGTGCGGCGCTTCGTAGGTCCACACGGCGTTCTCGGCGACGCCGTCGCCGGTGCGGATGCTGTAGTACGAGGCGTCGCCCTTGAACGGGCAGTACGTCGAGTGTTCCGTCCGTTCCAGCAGGTCGAAGTCGACGTCGGCACGCGGGATGTACTGCGCCGGCGGGTAGTTCGACTCCTGCAGCGTCAGCGCGTTCGCGCTGTCCGCCACGACCTTCCCGCCGACCGTGACGACCACCCTCGCCTTGTTCGGCGACACCGTGATCGGGTGGTCCGCGCTGGGCTTCAGCACCTTCTTGTCAGACATGGATCAGCTCCCTCGGGGGTTTCCGATACCGGGCACAGCGACCGTGCCCGCGCGGATATTCCCCTCAGGGCAGGTAGTACATCGGGTTCGGCAGCTTCACCGGGAACTCCGCGTAACCGCCTTCGAGGTCGCTGAACTGGTCGCCGAAGTTGAGCACGATGTTCGCGCCGGTCGAGGCGATGTGCTTCCGCGTGCCCGCCTTGTACTGCACGGTGGTGCAGGTAAGCCCGCACGGCAGGTAGTCGGGCGCGGTGGTCTTCGGCTTGAAGAACGCCCCCGCAGGTGCCGGGAAGCCCTCGTTCGCGAGGTTCTTGAGCGACTGCGGGCCCTGGAACTCGTTGCGGCCGGTCAGGAAGTAGATCTTGACGCCGCGCTGCGCCGCCCAGTTCGCCAGTTCCAGCACCGGCTTGTTCGCGACGAACGTGCCCTTGTCGATCGCTTCCTGCTGCTTCTTCGGGTCGAAGCCGAAGTCGTTGTCGGCTTCCCAGCCGTAGGTGACCTCGGAGGTGTCGTCGACGTCGAGCACGATCGCGGCGTTCTTCACACCGTGGTCGAGCCTGCGCTGGAGGTAGCGCTCCGCATCGGAGACCTGCCGTTTGGTGTCGGACACGAACCGGCTGTCATCCGAGTACCGGTGCTTGCCGTCGCTGCCGACGACATCGCCGTAGTAGGCCTTCACGTCGAGTTTGACCTGGCCGATGTTGGCGGGCTCGTGCCCGCGGCGCCAGGCGGCGTCGTCGCTGTTCGCGACGGCGGTCGCACCGCCGGCGAGGACGGCTCCGGCGGCCGCGGCGGCGGCCAGTTTCAGCAGACCGGTGAACCGGCTCATGGAAGTGCTCCTCAGGTGATCTGTGCGCGGCACAGGAACGCTACTCCAGAACGGCCGATTCTGGTCAGTACCAAAGTCGCTTCTTCATTTCCTTTGGGTTTCAGCTTGCGCCGCAACGCATCCGGATCCACATCCAGACCGCGGACGAGGATTTCCAGCCGCCCGATATCGTGTTTTTTCAGCAGTACGCGCAGATTCTTCTCGCTGTACGGTCCGTACTCGAACACCCGGAACGCCCGGATTCCCGGCGGCGGAACGTCTCCCGTGAGGTACGCGATCCGCTCGTCGAGCTGCCACAGGCCGTGCCGCGCCGCGTAATGCCGCACGAGTCCCGCCCGGACGACGGCGCCATCGGGATCGACGATCCATTCACCGGGCTCACGTACGGGGATCTCGTCGGGATCGGCGTCGGTGACCGTCCACTGTGCACCGTCCGAACGCAACACCGTCGCCCGCCGCGACACGGTGGATCCCACGCCGCGCCACAGGCACGCCTCGCGGACCTGACCGTCCAAAGAGACCAGTTCGACCTCGTCGGCCCAAGGCGCGATGGAGAAATCGAGACCCGGCGCGCATTTGACCGAGAGTTCGCGGCCCGCGTACGCCTCGACCAGTCCATCCAGCGGCGGCAGGAAATCGGCGGGTTTCCACGCCCGCCGCCCGGCCGAGTCACGACGGGCGGGGTCGGCCACGACGACCGCGGACCGGCTGACCGGCCGAAGCGCGTCGGCCCGCAGCAAGACTGGGGAAACCCCGGCCTCGACGGCGTTGTGCCGCGCCATCGCCAGCCGGACCTCGTCCAGATCCGAGCCCAGTGCCCGAGAGGCGACGCGGGCGATCTCGATCAGGTCCGCGCCGACGGAACAGGTCACGTCGTGGACGTCGCGGCCCGCGAGCCGCGCGGCCCGGTGCCGTGCGACCTCGGTGGCGCTGGCCTGCTGGAGTGCGTCGCCGGTGAACAGCCACGAGGTCGCCGAGTCCAGTTTGGACGCGGACTTCCGTCGCAGCACCACCGTTTCCAGCACCGCGGCCGCGTGGTCCGGGGCGATCCGGCGCACGGCGGCGACGTCGGCGATGCGGGTCTTGTCGGTCAGCGGCAGGGACGAGCATTCGGCGAGCGCCGCGCTTCCCGCGCCGGAGCGCAGGAAGGCGACGTCGTCGAGCGAGAACCGATACGGCACCTACGACCGCTTGGTACCGGTGATCATCACGTTGTAGAACAGCTCGCGCGGCAGCACCTTGGCGAGCAGCTTCTTGTCCAAAGCGGACAGCCGCAGCCACAGCCGGTACGCGAACAGACGCCAGCGCAGGGTCAATTTCTCCTGCGGCACGGCGGCTTCGAAGGTCCGGATCGGCCAGCCCGCGAGCGCGGCCGCGAACTCTTCGGTGACCGCGCGGACGTCCTGTGCCCCGGCGCCGCGAGCCATCGACTCCAGTTCGGACGGGTCGAAGGTGTGGATGTCGACGACGGCCTCCAGCGCGGCCGCACGGGAGGACTCGTCGAGTTCCTCCTGCGGGCGGCGCCAGCCGTTCAGTACCGGCAGCTTGGTCAGGTTGGTGGTGAGGTACCAGGTGATCTGACCGAGCTTGCGCGCGTAGAAGTCGCCGACCTTCGTCGGCTCACCCGCGAAGACGAACCGGCCGCCCGGCTTCAGCACCCGCAGCACCTCGGCGAACGCCGCGCGGACGTCCGGGATGTGGTGCAGCACCGCGTGCCCGACGACGAGGTCGAAGCTGTTGTCCTCATAGGGAATCCGCTCGGCGTCGGCGACGCGGCCGTCGACGTCGAGGCCGAGGTTCTCGGCGTTGCGCAGCGCGACCTGGACCATGCCCGGCGAGAGGTCGGTGACCGACCCCTTCTTGATGACGCCGCCCTGCATCAGGTTCAGCAGGAAGAAACCGGTGCCGCTGCCCAGTTCCATCGCGGTCGGGTACGGCTGGCCGTCTTCACCGGCGACCGCGTTGAACACGTCGGTCGCGTAGGAGATGCACCGCTCGTCGTAGGAGATGGACCACTTTTCGTCGTAGGTCCCGGCTTCCCAGTCGTGGTACAGCACGTTGGCGAGCTTGGGGTCGCCGAAAGCGGCCTTGACCTCTTCGGCGGTGGCGTGCGGGTTCGGCGCCGGATCGTTCACCTGGGTCATCGGGCTACTTCCCCTCGAAGGTGGCCTTGCCAGGACCGTTTTCGATGAACGACTTCATGCCGTTGCGCTGATCCTCGGTCGCCCACAGCGCGGCGAAGAGGTGCGATTCGAGCTTGAGACCGCTCGCGAGGTCGGTGTCGAGACCGCCGTCGATCGCGGCCTTCGCGGCGCGCAGCGCCACGGCGGGCCCGTTCGCGAACTGCGAGGCCCACTTGTGCGCGGCGGCGTAGACGTCGTCCGGCGCGACGACCTCGTCGAGGATGCCCAGCGCGAGCGCCTCTTCGGCCTTCACGAACCGGCCGGTGAACACGAGGTCCTTGGTCTTACTCGGGCCGATGAGCCGCGCGAGGCGCTGCGTGCCACCGGCACCGGGGATGACGCCGAGCTGGATCTCGGGCTGGCCGACCTTGACGTTGTCGCCGGCGATCCGGCGGTCCGCGGTCAGCGCGAGTTCGAGGCCGCCGCCCAGCGCGTAACCGGTGATGGCCGCGACGACCGGCTTCGGGATGTTCGCGATGGTGGCCAGCGACGCGGTCAGCGCGGCGCCGAACTTCGCGATCTCGGGGTAGGTGCGCTCGGCCATCTCCTTGATGTCCGCGCCGCCCGCGAAGGTCTTCTCGCCGCCGTAGAGGATCACGGCGCGCACGTCGTCGCGCTCGGAGGCCTCACGAGCCGCTTCCGCGAGCTCGGCCTGCACCTGGTTGTTCAGCGCGTTGACCGGCGGACGGTCCAGCCGGATCGTGCCGACCCCGCCTTCGACCTCCAGGCTTACGAACTCTCCCACGCCGTCCTCCTTAACCGTCCAAGACAGATTGCAGGCTACCGGTCAGTACGACTTCTCAACGCCGACGGGCGAAGAAGCGATCACCGGACCGTTCGAGCAGGAGGTCCTGGTCGAACGTCTTGGACAGGTTGTCGCTGGTCACGACGTCGTCCATGAGGCCGGAAGCGACCGCGCGGCCGTCCCGGAGCAGCAGCGCGTGGGTGAATCCCGGCGGGATTTCTTCCACGTGGTGGGTGACGAGCACCATGGCCGGGGCCTCCGGGTCGAGTGCCAGCTCCGAGAGGCGCGCGACCAGGTCCTCGCGGCCGCCGAGGTCGAGTCCGGCGGCGGGCTCGTCGAGCAGCAGCATCTCCGGGTCGGTCATCAGCGACCGCGCGATCAGGGTCCGCTTGCGCTCGCCCTCCGACAGCGTGCCGAAGGTGCGCTCGGCCAGGTGCGGGATGCCCAGGGCGCCCAGCAGTTCGCGGGCGCGGTCGGTGTCGAGGCTGTCGTATTCCTCACGCCAGCGGCCGACGACGGCGTACCCGGCACTCACCACGACGTCGACCACGCGCTCGTCGCCGGGCACGCGCTGGGCGATTGCGGCCGAGGTGAACCCGATCCGCGGGCGCAGGTCGAAGATGTTGACCTTGCCGATCCGGTCGCCGAGGAGGTCGACCGTTCCCGAGGTCGGGTGGAGTTCGGCCGCGGCCAGCCGGAGCAGGGTGGTCTTGCCCGCGCCGTTCGGGCCGAGCACCACCCATCGCTCGTCCAGTTCCACGGTCCAGTCGAGGTCGGCGAGGAGATCGTTGCCTGTTCGGCGGACCCCGACACCGGTCATCCTCACCACGAGGTCGTCAAGTTCGCTGGGCTGGATCGGCTCACTCACGCGCCCATTGTGTCCGCACACGCGCGCGCGTGAACACCGGGCCGCCGGTCCGCGGAAAGCGGCTGGTCCAGGGAGTGGGACAGGGCGACCCGCGCGCCGTGGCTGTGGCAGCATCGAGCACGTGATCAGGTTCGTGTCCGCCGCCTTCCCCGCCATCGGGGGCTCTTTCTGGCGCCGCCGGGCCATCGACCTGCTCCTCGTCGCCTCGTGCGGGTGTACCACCGCGCGACACGGCTGAGTTCCGGCTCTTCCGACGGCCACCCGTGTCGCGCCGCGTTCGGCCCTGCTTTCCGAGCCCGCGAGCCTTCACGAGGAGCCCCGAGTTGACCACGTCCCTTTCGCCCCGCCAGGACTTCGAGATCCACCCGCAGCTGATCGACCCGCTGCTACCGGAGCTGCTGCACCCCGAGCGCCTGCTCTGGACGCCGCGGGAACTGGCCGAGCTGACCTCCACCGTCGCCACCGAACTGACCACCGGCCTGCGCGGCCTGCTGCGCTTCGACGAGGACCGCCGCTGGTGGGCCCGGCTCGCGCTGACCGACGGCGTCGAGCTGTGGCTGCTGTCCTGGCTGCCCGGCCAGCAGACGAAACCGCACGATCACGGCGGCGCGTCCGGTTCGTTCACCGTCCTGCAAGGCGAACTCGGCGAGGAGTACCGCTACCCCGGCGGCCCGATCCGGCGCCGCACGCACGTCGTCGGCGAGAGCATCGGCTTCGGCGCGGGGCGCGCGCACCAGGTGACCGGTATCGGCACCGAGCCCGCCGCCAGCGTCCACGCCTACTCGCCGCCGCTGGTCGCGACCCGCGAATACCGCACGCTCGCCGACGTTCCCGCCGAGATCCCCTCGCTGGCCCCGATACTGGGTTCATGAGTGCGATCGACGACCTGCTGGCTGCCGCCCGGTCCGGACTGGACCGGGCGGAGCCCGAGCAGGCACTGCGGCTGCAACGCGACGGAGCCTTGATCGTGGACATCCGTCCGCACGTCAACCGGCTCGAAGAGGGTGAGATCCCCGGTTCGGTGGTCGTCGAGCGGATCCACCTCGAATGGCGGCTCGTGCCGGACAGCGAATGGCGGCTGCCGGAGGTGAAGCCGGACTCGACGGTGATCGTCGTGTGCAACGAGGGGTACGCGTCCAGCCTGGCCGCCGCCGACCTGCGGCGACTCGGCCTTCCGGGCGCGACCGACCTCGAAGGCGGGTTCCGCGCCTGGCGTTCGGCCGGCCTCCCGATCCGGGAGGGCGGCACTCCCGCCGTCCCCTGACGCCTACCGGACCGTCAGCCTGGCGACCGAGGCCGGGGACAGCGGCAGCGCCGCGTCGATGCCCGAACCCCGCGTCGGGCGTGGGTTGACCAGCACGCCGGTCGCCACGGGCCGCCCGGCCGCGGCCGCCACGACCTCGCGTCCGGTCCGGCGGCGGATCCGGGGCCAGCCCGCACCGGTGGCCGCGCGGTACTCGGCGAGCAGCCGCTCGTCGGTGAAGACACAGAACCAGTCGCCGTGCGTACCGAGCCGGGCCGGGAGCGGCGCGCCCGCCAGGTCCGCCGGACCCCACACCGAGCGTTCGAGGAAGGTCCGCAGTACCGGGGAGACGGGCTCGCCGGCGACCTCGGGAAGCGCGCTGGGACTGGCGAGCTCTTCGCGATCCGGCCGGACGTTCCTGGCGAGCCACTGCGAAGCGAGCCGGAAGTCTTCTCCGGTGAGATCCTCTTGAAAGCCGTCCAGGCTGTTCTTGACGCTCCCCAGGAATTCGTAGAACCGCCGGGTACAGGTCCGTTCGGACACGGTGACCTGGCCGCGGGCGACCAGGCCCCGGAGCCTGCCGACCATTCCCGACTCGCCGTCCGCCGAGTCGACGCCGAGGTTGTAGGCGGTCCAGACGATGTCGGGCATGAGCGGGTCGGCGAACCGGCCGAGGACGCGGTTCAGTCGCAAAAGGACGATCTCGCGCACCCGGCCGGGCTCGGCGTCCTCGGCGATACCCCAGATGGCGCGCAGTTCGGGCCCGAGCGCGCGGGCGAGCCCCTCCTGCCGGATACCGGCGCGGGCGTGGATGTGATGCAGCCGGTCCTTGGCCCGGCGCGACAGTTTCGTTTCCTTCGCCGAAGCCACCATTCCTCCGATATTCGGGATAGGCCCGGCAAAGTCTATTTCACCTGCGCGTTTGTCATTGTTCGGCGGAAATCGAAGATCAGGGTTTTACTTTGTTCGGCACCGGCTTGACAATCGCTCAAGCCAGAACCACGCGCGCGAGTTCCGCCGGAGTCGCGAGCAACCGGTGTTTCGGCAGCACGCGGACGGTGTAGCCGATCGAGCCGGGATGCGGCAGCTTCAGCCGCGCGGAGAACGCGCCGATCCCGTCGCCGGACATGCCGACGGTGACCGGTTCGCTCAGCTCGTCCCCGTCGCCCACCTTCCCGACCACGGCCTGAACGTCCACTTCGGACGGTTCGAGGCCGGCGAGGTCGATCCGCGCCCGGATGGTCACCTCGGTCCCGGTGACCATCGGCGCGGCGTCCTCGACGAGCAGTTCGGTGTCGAAGATCCGCACGCGCGGCCACGAGACGTCGAGTTTGGTCCGGTAGTCGGCCAGCGACAGCGCGCCGCGGTACCCGTCACCCGTCGCCTCGGCGACCATCCGCGACGCGGGCAGATAGCCCGATTCGACGTACTCCCGCACCATGCGCGACGCCTGCACCCGCGGCCCGAGCGTCTCCAGCGTGTGCCACACCATCGACAGCCAGCCGCCGGGCACACCGTCGGCGTCACGGTCGTAGAACAGCGGCGCGATCTGGTGGCCCAGCAGGTCGTACAGCGCCGCGGCCTCCAGTTCGTCCCGGCGCAGCGGGTCGGTGACGCCGTCCGCGGTCGGGATCGCCCAGCCGTTGCTGCCGTCGTAGCACTCGTCCCACCAGCCGTCCCGGATGGACAGGTTGAGGCCGCCGTTGAGCGCGGACTTCATCCCCGAGGTCCCGCACGCCTCCAGCGGGCGTACCGGCGTGTTGAGCCAGACGTCGCAGCCGCGGTAGAGGTAGCGCGCCATGGACATGTCGTAGTCCGGCAGGAACACGATCCGGCGCCGCACCTCGGGATCGTCGACGAACCGGACGATCTGCTGGATCAGCTGCTTGCCGCCGTCGTCGGCCGGATGCGACTTGCCGGCGACGACGAGCTGGATCGGGCGCCGCTCGTCCAGCAGCAATGCGCGCAGGCGCTCCGGGTCGCGCAGCATCAACGTCAGCCGTTTGTACGTCGGCACGCGGCGCGCGAAGCCGACGGTCAGCACGTCCGGGTCGAAGACCGTGTCGGTCCAGCCGAGTTCGAGCGCGGACGCGCCGCGCTGCATCCACGCGGCCCGCACCCGGCGCCGGACCTCGGCGACCAGCTTCTCGCGCAGTTCACGCCGCAGTGCCCACAGCTGCTCGTCGCTGACACCGTCGCGCAGCGGTTTGCCCTGGGTGCCGTCGAGGCCCCATTCCTCGTGGTTGCGCCCGAGCAGCGCGCTCAGTTCGCGCGCCACCCAGGTGGGCCCGTGCACGCCGTTGGTGACCGACGAAACGGGCACCTCGTCGAAGTCGAAGCCGGGCCACAGCCGGGAGAACATCCGCCGTGACACCCGGCCGTGCAGTGCCGAGACGCCGTTCGCCCGCTGCGCGAGCCGCAATCCCATATGCGCCATGTTGAACAGGCCGGGGTTGTCCTCCGCGCCGAGCGCCAGCACGCGGCGCGGGTCGACGTCCGGGACGAGCCTGCCGTCGGTGAAGTACCGCTGGACGAGGTCGACGGGGAACCGGTCGATACCGGCGCTGACCGGGGTGTGCGTGGTGAACACGGTGCCCGCGCGGACGGCGGGCAGCGCCTCGTCGAAGGCCAGCCCGTCGGCCTGGATGATCTCACGGGCGCGTTCCAGACCGAGGAACCCGGCGTGGCCTTCGTTGGTGTGGAACACCTTCGGCTGCGGATGTCCGGTCAGTTCGCAGTAGCGCCGCACCGCGCGGAAGCCGCCGATCCCGGCCAGGATCTCCTGGCGGATGCGATGGTCGGCGTCGCCGCCGTAGAGCCGGTCGGTGACCGCGCGCAGGTCCTCGTCGTTGGTCTCGGTGTCGGTGTCCAGCAGCAGCAACGGGATCCGGCCGACGCGGGCCTTCCAGATCTGCGCGTGCAGGGTGCGCCCGGCGGGCATCGCGACGTCGACCAGCACCGGCTTCCCGCCGTCGGTCAGCAGCTCCAGCGGGAAGGCGTTGGGATCGATCACCGGGTAGTGCTCGACCTGCCAGCCGTCGAGCGACAGCGCCTGCCGGAAGTACCCGGCGCGGTAGAGCAGCCCGACACCGATCATCGGCACGCCGAGGTCGGAGGCCGCCTTGAGGTGGTCTCCGGCGAGCACGCCGAGGCCGCCGGAGTAGTTCGGCAGTGCTTCGGTGACACCGAACTCCATCGAGAAGTACGCGACGGCCGACGGCAGCTCGGCGTCGTCCTGCTTCTGGTACCAGCGCGGCTCGGCGAGATAGCGGTCCAGATCGGCGACCGCCTCGCGCGCGTGGGCGAGGAAGGCGTCGTCGACGGCCAGTTCGTCGAGCCGGGCCGGTGGCAGGGCGGTGAGCATCCGCAGCGGATCGCGGACGCGGTTGAACAGCTCCGCGTCCATCGACGCGAACAGATCACGGGTCGGCGGATGCCAGGTCCAGCGCAGATTCGTGGCGAGGTCACCGAGGCCGGAGAGCGACTCCGGCAGGCTCGCGCGGACGGTGAACCGGCGGACAGCTCTCATGAGGAGCGACCATATCGCCACGGTCCCCACCCCGCTCAAGACCCACTTCGGGGATTACCTGCACGCGGGCCATAAGCGCTGGGTATGGTCCCTGCTTGCCGGAGTACGCGGCCCGGTCGGGGCCTTGATGATAAGCGAGTGAACATGATCCAAGGGGGAGCGCGGGGCTTAGGTCGCCGACCCGCTCTGATCGCGGTCGTGACGGTGCTGGCCCTCGGGCTGAGCGCTTGCGGCGACAAGGGAACCTCGACCGGCAAGGAAGGCAGCCAGCCGGGAGCCGGTGACATCGCCGGCCTGCCGGTCACGCATTTCGAGAGCGGGCTGAAGCCGGACGCGCCCAAGCCGGACCTGCAGGTCCGCAACGAGGACGGCTCCGAGGACGACAAGCTCGCCATCGCCGCGATCGCCGACGCGCAGACCTACTGGACCGAGGTCATGCCGCGTGACTTCGGCCAGCCGTACGAGCCGCTGAAGTCGCTGCTGTCCTACAGCGCGCGATCCGACGACGAAGACACCGAATGCGGCAGCGTCAAGGGCTTGGTCAACGCCTTCTACTGCCCGCCGGACGACTCGGTGGCGTGGGACCGCGGCGTGCTGCTGCCGATGCTGCGCGAACGGTTCGGGAAGATGGCGAGCGCCGTCGTGCTCGCGCACGAACTCGGGCACGCCGTCCAGTACCGGCTCGGCGAGAAGGCCAGCATCAAGAAGAACACCCCGTCGATCGTCAAGGAACAGCAGGCCGACTGCTTCGCCGGCGGCTACTTCCGCTGGGTCGCCGAGGACAAGAGCAAGTTCTACCGCGTCTCCACCTCCGAGGGCCTCAGCCAGGTCATGGCGTCGCTGTTCCTGATCCGCGACCAGGCGGGCACCAGCGCGACGAAACAGGGCGCGCACGGCACGGCGTTCGACCGCACGTACGCGTTCCAGGTCGGGTTCGAGAAGGGCCCGAAGGAATGCGCCACGATGAACGAGGAGAACATCAAGGCGCGGATCACCGAGCGCCCGTTCGACAAGGGTGACAAGGGCAAGGGCGACGAGAAGATCGACGCCGAGATCGTCGGGATCCTGAAGAAGAGCCTCGACGAGGCCTTCAAGGGCGCCGGCGTCCCCGGCCCGGAGATCACCGAGGACGGCAACGGCAGCTGCCCCGGCGGCCCCAGCACCCCGCCCGCCTCGTACTGCGCGTCGAACAACACCGTCAGCATCGACATGGCCAAGCTGCGCGAACTGGCCCAGCCGGTCGACCAGGAAGCCGAGTGGAAGAGCGGGCACAGCGAGGGCAAGGGCGACTTCGCCGCGTTCTCGGAAATCGCGTCCCGCTACGCCATGGGCATCCAGAAGGGTGTCGGCGCGTCGATCGACAACGCGAACGCCGGGCTGCGCACCGCCTGCCTGGTCGGTGCGTGGGCGAAGGCCAGCACGGTGCCCGGCGCGACCCTGCGGCTCTCGGCCGGTGACCTCGACGAGGCCATCTCGGATCTGCTGAGCCCGGAGAGCCTCGTCTCGGCCGACGTCAACGGCAAGCGCGTGGACAACGGTTTCGAGCGGATCGAGGCGCTGCGGAAGGGCTACCTGGAGAGCTCGTCGGTGTGCTCGACCCAGTACGGCTGATCGTGAGCGGTCCGGTCGTCGGTCCCTGAAATGCTATGAAAGGTCCTTTCCTTGCAAATTTGCAAGGAAAGGACCTTTCATAGCATCCAGGGGTTGCGATACCTCAGTACAGAGCGCTCGCCAGGTCCCGTCGCGCCTTCATGACGCGCTCGTCGGTCGGGTCGAACAGGTCGAACAGCGCCACCAGGTGCTCCCGCACCTTGTTGCGGTCGTCGCCCGCGGTACGCCGCACGGCCGCGACCAGCCGCGCGAAACCCGCCTCCGGCTGCTGCCCGGCGACCTCGAGGTCGGCCGCGGCGAGCTGGGCGTCGAGGTCGGCCGGGTCGGCGTCGGCCTTCGCGATCGCGTCGGGGCCGGCGGCCTCGGCGCGCGCGGTGAACTTGACCTGCGCGAGCGCGGTCTTCGCCTCCTCGTTCGCCGGCTCGACGTCGAGGATGCGCTCGTAGGCCGCCTGCGCCGCGGCGAAGTCACCGCGTTCGAAGGCTTCCTCGGCCTCGGTGAAGCGCGGGTCCTCCGGCTGTTCGACGCCGCCGCCGTTCTCCTCGGCCGCCTTGATCCCGGGCAGCCGGTCGCGCAGCGCGTCGAGCAGAGAACCGAGCCACTTGCGGATCTCGGGTTCGGGCAGCGCGCCCGAGAACGCGTCGACCGGCTGGCCGCCGCCGATGGCGATGACCGTCGGGATCGACTGCGCACCGAAAAGCTGCGCGATGCGCGGGTTCGCGTCGACGTCCACCTTCGCGAGCACCCAGGCACCGCCGGACTCGGCGGCGAGGCGCTCCAGCACCGGGCTGAGCTGCTTGCACGGGCCGCACCATTCGGCCCACAGGTCGACGACCACCAGCTGCTGCAGGGATCGCTCGACGACCTCGGCCTGGAAGGTCGCTTCGGTGACTTCGATCACGGCGCCGCCCGCTGCCGGACCGGCCGGTGCCCCGCCGTCCGAGGATGGCCGCGGTGGCGCCGGGGGCTGTTTCTGAGTCGCTTCGGCTCGTGCCTTGAGTGCGGAAAGGTCGACCGCGCCGGAAAGCGCGGCGGACATCGCCGCCGTCTTCGCTGCTGATCCGCGTGGGTGTGTCACGGTTCCATCCTGGCACGCATCGCCGAGCGTTTCACCGCAGGTGCCCCGGCTGCCCGCTTGGCAGGACGGGTCCGTTCCGGCAGGCTCGCTGCGAGGGGGTGATCGACATTCCGACACGCAGGACGGCCACGGTGGTCGCCGCGATCGCCATCGCGGTCACGTGGGTGGCCGTGATCACCGTTCTGATCACCCATCGGCCCGACCCCGGTGTCGGCAGTCCTGGGCAGCTCCGGGAGGACCTCGCCACCGCGCTCAACCGGCACGACGTCGAGGCCCTCTCCGAGCTCATCGACTATCCGCCCGCGTCGGCGGACGACTTCGCGAAGTCCTACATCGACGCGTTGGCGGGCCGCGGTGCCCACGACGTCTCGGTGACGTTCGCGCCGGACGACGTCTCGCCGACCTCGGCGACCGTCAGCGGGAAACTGGCCGACGGCAGCGCGTTCGGCTATCCGGTGGCGATCGCGGTCAAGGACAAGCTGTGGATGGTCTCCTTCACCCCACCGCTCCCCTGACTCATTCGCTCAGGTGCTTCTCGACGCGCTCGACCTTCGCGGTCAGCTGGCCTTCGTAACCCGGCCGGATGTCGGCCTTGAGCACCAGCCCGACCCTCGACGAACCCTCCCCCGCGGCCTCGACGGCCCGTTTGACGACGTCCATGACCTCGTCCCAGGAGCCCTCGATGTTGGTGAACATCGCGTTGGTCGAATTCGGCAGGCCGGACTCGCGCACCACCTTCACCGCGCGGGCGACGGCTTCGCTGACACCGCCGTCGTCCTCGGTCGCGGACGGGCTGACACTGAAGGCCACGATCATGTTCTGCTCCTCGTTCAGACACTTTTCCCACGCATAACACCCGGTCGTGCGGCGTGGCACGGGTACCCGCTGGTAACTTCGAACGCCATGAGCCGTCCGTTGCCGTTCGACCCGATCGCCCGCGCGGCGCAGCTGTGGGAGGCCCGTATCGGGCCGTCCTCCACCATGGCCGCGGTGACCGGGATCATGCGCGTGCAGCAGATCATCCAGTCCGCGGTGGACGGTGCCCTCAAACCGCACGGGCTGACGTTCGCCCGGTACGAGGCACTGGTCCTGCTGACCTTCGCGCGCGCGTCCAGCCTGCCGATGCGGGTGATGGGCGAGCGGCTGCAGCTGCACCCGACGAGCGTCACCAACATCGTCGACCGGCTCGAAAAAGACGGTCTGGTCAAGCGGGTCCCGCATCCGACCGACCGCCGCACCACCTTGGTCGAGATCACCGAAGAAGGCCGCGTACGCCGCGAAGAGGCCACCAAGGCGGTCACCGAGATCGACTTCGGGCTGACCGGGCTCACCGGCAAGCAGACCGAGCAGCTGACCGACCTGCTCACCAAGGTCCGGAAGGCCACCGGCGACTTCACCGAATAACCCCGGAAGTACGTGAAGGCCCCCTTCACTGCGCTAGACGCCAGGGTTCCGGCAAAGTCGCATAAGTGCTGGTCGGCTGCACCTCTATAGCGGGACAAGACGAACGCGTCGTGGTGGACACGGCGGGAGCGGGCCCACGTAAAAAGGGGCCTCACCTGGCTCCCGACTGTCCATAAGGGACACTTCTCGGGACAAATGTGCCCGATTTGGGCGAGTTGCGGGGTTTGGTGAGGGGGTCGTGGGGGGGGGTTTTTTTTTTTTCCCCCCCCCCCCCCCCCCACCCCA